>CAUZWH010000144.1:0-7447 GCA_963583675.1 Alphaproteobacteria bacterium | reverse complement strand
GTAAACTATTCGCGTGGGCAGATAGAAGGACCAATCGTGACCAAGGCGAAGCAGATGAAAACCCCGAGAGATTTGTTTCCCGACGATGTGCGGCCCGATTTCCCCGGCATCCGACCGGCGGGGTTCAAGTTCCTGGGTGACTTGAAGCAAAATAACGAGCGCGCGTGGTTCCAAAGCAACCGCGAAATCTATGAGCGCGAAGTCCGATTTCCGCTTGAGTGCTGGTCGCCGAGGTGAGTGATCCCGCACACAAATTACCGCTTCGCGGGGATCCCAAGCGCAATGTGTTTCGGGTTTATCGGGACGTGCGATTTTCCAAAGACAAAATTCCTTACAAAACGCATGCGGCTGCACACCTCACCCGCGACGGCATCAAAGGCGCGCCGGGTGGTCTCTACATTCACATCGAGCCCGGGAAGTGTTTTCTCGCCGCCGGATTCTTTAGGCCGGAGCCGGCCTTCTTCCTGCGCTGGCGTCAGCAGATGATCGCCGATCCCGAGCGGTTTCTCGATCTTGTTGCCGAATACCGAAGAAAAAATCGATCAGCCTCGCAAGTCGCCACGAACTAAGAACAATGCCCCGTGGGTTTAAAGAACATGCCGAGTCGCCGATCGGCCCCTACTTGCGGTGGAAGAATTTCGTGCTTTCGCGTTCAGTCACTGACATTGCGGTGTCGCGCCGTGACCTCGTCAAGGCAACGCTGTCATTTGCACGCCAGGCCCAGCCAATCCTCGATTTCGGCTGGATGCTTTAGGAGTGTTGGAGCTGCCGGATGTAGAATCATGCGGGCAAGGTGGTATTTCCGGCATCAAGTGGGCGCTGCATATACACGCTGTCCACCCAGCGGCCGTGCTTGAAACCCACCGAAGGCAAATTTGCCACGCGTTCGAAGCCGAGCGTGGTGTGCAAGCCGATTGAAGCGTGATTGGCACTATCGCCGATCACCGCAATCATTTGCCGGTACCCGCTTGCTACGCACCGTACGATGAGTTGACCCAGCAAGGCGCTTCCGAGACCTTTGCCGGTCTTAGCGGCATCGACGTAAACCGTGTCCTCGACCGTATAACGGTAGGCAGCGCGCAGACGATAGCGGCCGGCATAGGCATAGCCGCCTACGACACCGTCGACACTCCCGACCAGGAACGGAAAACTTTGCGCCTGCAATGATTCTGGCCGGCGTTGCATTTCCGGCGCGTCGGGTGGAATTTCTTCAAACGAGCCCAAACCATGCAAGACGTGATGTGCGTAGATTGCTTGAATCGCGGGTATATCGTCGATGCGGCAGTTACGAATTCTCGTGGCGGTATTGGTCATATTGTTTGCTCTCACTGCGGTAGCCCGAGGTGGCGGATACCACGCTTTCTTGGTATGGAGATTCCAGTCGGGCTCGCTAGCCAGGCATACAACTGCGTGATTGATGGTTCAAGAGTGCGCGTAGCGCTACAACATCGTGATAAAGGCTCGCTAGTCACCTCAATATTTTGTAGAACGACAACGGGTTAAGGTCGAGGCTCTCGCATATATGTTTGACGCTGCGCTACGCGCCCTGGGTTTTCGCTCCCACCCGACGCCCACGGATGGACGGGGCGATGGTCTTTCTACGCAAAGTAGTGGTCGAGGCGCTCCCGGCGTCACCAACGACTGGATCGACGATCTGCGTCGGCAGGTCTCGCGTCTGGAGGGCCAGGTCGATGAATTACAGTCGGAAATTCACGATCAGCGAGGGACCCACGCCGAAGAGATGCGGCGCAAGGACATCATGGTCCAGGGCGCCATGCAGCAAATCGCTCACCTCACTGAAGTCGCTGGACTGGCGCCGCCGTCCTCGGAGCCGATACAAATTGAGAGCAAATCGGCGGGAGGCAGATCAAGCGATGGGACGCTCGAAGCTGAAGTCGAACCACCCGCCCAACGTCCGGTCGGAACGGCTGCACAGCCGCGTCCGGCGACCCAATCAGCTGTCGAGGCGTCGTCGCAAACAAGATCGGGCCGACGGAAGTCGAGCGAGAACCTAAGCGTTCCCGGGTGGGCAACAATCGAAGTCTACGAAGCGGCGAGACTGCCGACGTGAGATGTGGTGGGGGCTGCCGTGGCGTTTGAAGTGGCGGCGCGGCGACCTCGATTCTGGATCTTGCTGCTTGCCATCGGGGCGATCGGTCCAGTCGCCGTCTATGCCAATAATGGGACCGTCCCGATACTTATGGTGGCCTGCCTCGGCATACCGCGGCCGAGCCAAGCGCTCCGCGATGCGCGGCGCCTCCTAACCACGCCGTGCGGATTGGCGTTGATTGCCCTCGTCGTCTGGGGTTTGGTTTCTACGTTATGGGCGCCGGGCGGCACGGACGCCGCAGTGAGAATGCTTAAGGTTGCAGCCATCATGTTGGCTGGTGTTCTGTTCATTGTCGCAATAGGACAAATGGATTCAGATGAGCGCCGTGCCGCGGGGATTGCGTTCGCCGTCGCCGTGGCGGGGATCGTCGTATTGGTTGTTGTCGAAATCGCAACCGGTGGCACGCCAGCCGTCGCCGCAAAGGCAGCTCAATCCTCCAGGTTCGTGTATTTGTCCGATCTACTGGGAACAGCCGCGCCGATTGTAGCCGTGCTGATCTGGCCCGTAGTGACGATCGTTCGATCGCGCAGCGGGCAGTGGCTGTGGCCACTCTTGGCGATCGCATTGGTTGGTGGCGTTGTTTTGCTGCTGCCCTTGGCTTCTGGCGTTGTCGCCTTTGTGCTTGGGGCATTGGTATTCGGGATTGCCAGCCTGCGACGTGGAGCGCTTGTAGCGATTGGCGTCATTTTTGGCGTTTATGTGCTCGCCGCTCCGTTCGTTTCAGCCTACGCGATCAATCTCGATACGATCGGTGAATCCGCGCAGGCGATGCCGACGAGTTGGCAACATCGCTTGGAAATTTGGCGTTTCACGGCGATCAAAGCGTTAGAGCGTCCTCTATTCGGTCACGGGTTCGACGCTTCCCGAGAAATCGGCAGGGCGGCCAATCCGGTAAAGATCTGGAATCCCGATGGCAGTGGCCGCAATTTTATTGATAGTGGCCTGCCACTTCATCCTCACAATGCAGCGCTGCAAATCTGGCTCGAACTCGGATTGTTAGGAATTATTATTGTGCTAAGCGGTGTGCTGTTGACGCTCGATTGGATCCGACGGTGCACAGTCTCACCGTTTTCGCGCGCGACCGCGGCGGCTGGATTAACCGCCTATCTCGTCATCGCGCTTTTGGCATACGGCGTATGGCAGAGTTGGTGGCATGCCGCGGCGTGGCTCATGTCCGGTGCCGTTTTCCTTGTTACGAAGTTGGCGGCGGAACAGAAATTCCAAAATCCTCGGGTCGTTTAGCGCGGTGGGTAGCCAGGATCAGCCGCTGAACGTGCTGCTATTACGCGATACCTATGCTTGGTCGCCGGGGACGGTACTGCGGCACATTCGAGCGCTATCGACCGATTCCAGGCATTACGTTCATTCGCTCGGTCATATCGGCGACCTTCCCGCAGGCCTCGAAATCGACCGTTTCGACGCAATCGTCCTACATTACTCGATCTTCATTTTTGACCGCGCGTATCTATCGGATGCGGCGCGGGACCGAATAAGGGCCTTCCGCGGCGTCAAAGTAGTATTCATTCAAGACGAGCACCGACACATCAATCGGGTCGTCGACGCACTTGTGGAGTTGGGCGTCGACATCTTGTTCACCTGTGTCCCCGAGCAAGAAGCAGCCAAGGTTTACTCGCCCTCGCGTCTTCCGGAACTTCGCAAGGTAACGGTTCTCACCGGGTATCTCGACGAAGCGTTGGCCGAGCGTCCTGTTCCTTCATGGCGTGAACGCACGATCGATGTCGGTTATCGAGCGCGAAAACTGCCGCCATGGCTCGGCTCGCTTGGCCGTGAGAAATGGCTGATAGGTGATCGTTTCGCGAGGGAAGCTCAGGAATTGCAGCTGACCAGTGACATATCAATGCGCGAAGAAGACCGCCTCTACGGCGACGCCTGGATCGAATTCGTCGCTGGCTGCAAGGCTGTGCTTGGCAGCGAGAGTGGTGCCAGCGTTTTCGACTTTACTGGCGAGATCGCCGAAACGGTTGAACGGCATGTGCTTCGAGAGCCTAGCGTGACGTTCGACGAACTTCGCGCCCTCTACTTTTGCGATGAAGACGGTGCCGTCGATTCTGCTGTGATCTCGCCGCGTTGCTTCGAAGCCGCCTCGCTGAGGACCCTGATGATTCTTTATGAAGGATCGTATTCAGGCGTTCTTGAAGCGGGACGCCACTTTGTCGCGTTGAAGAAAGATCACAGCAATATCGGTGAGGTTGTCGAGATACTAAGGTCGCCCGAGGAAGCCGCACGGATCATCAATAACGCTTTTGAAGAAGTGGCCAAGAACCCGGCCTACTCGCACGCTGCTCTGACCGAGATTTTTGACACGGTGTTGGCAGAACAAGCCTCGGAGAGGCGGCCGGCGTCACAACCTTACGACGTTTCGGAACTCAATCGGATTGATCGGGGCCACCGTCGGCGCCTCCGGATCCGCAAGATGCGTACCTATCTACGCTACGCCGTGAGTCGTTTGGTGTTCGGGAACCTGCTGGCGGTGCTCGGAGAAACTAGGCGCGATCAGGCAACAAACGCCCTGCGCCGGTTATATCGACGTGCGGTTGTTGCGCTTCAAGGTGAGTCATGACCAGCGACGCGGTCGATCGGCAACGTCAAGTGAATGTCGCCAATGCGACATTTTGGGAAGAGCTTTGCGGTACAACGATGGCCCGTCAATTGGGCATAACGGCGCACTCAACCGCTTCCCTGCAACGCTTCGATCAGCATTACTTCGCCTTCTACCCTTATTTGCAGCGCCACATCCCCTTCGGCTCTCTTCGCGGTTTGGACATCCTTGAGGTGGGACTGGGGTTTGGTAGTGTCGCCCAGCGCATCACCGAAAACGGGGCAAACTACACTGGCCTCGACATCGCAACTGGTCCGGTCAACGCCGTTAGACAGCGTTTTCGCCTGGCTGGCCTTAGTGGCGCAGCTGTGCGCGGTAATATCCTAAACCCGCCGTTTCCTGACGAAACATTCGACCGCATCGTTGCCATCGGCTGCTATCACCATACCGGTAATCTTCAACGAGCCCTCGACGAGACTTGGCGTCTTCTGCGGCCGGGCGGCCACGCCACGATCATGGTCTACAACGCGTTTTCGTATCGGCGGTGGCTACAAGCACCCATCGCCCTGGCCACACAGTTCTTTGGAGGTGCCGGTCGCGCCGCAAGTTCTGCCCAACATGCACGAGGGACCTATGACCAAGACAGTTTAGGTCGATCGGCACCTGAAACCGCGTTTGTTTCTCGGTCAGAACTACGGCGAATGACTAAACGGTTCGCGCAATTTCGCGCGGAGCTTGAGAATGCTGCCGTCCCGTTTCTTGATTCCCTGAGGCCGTTGGCTTGTCACACGCTCGGTCGGGTGTGGGGTCTCGACATCTATTTAACCCTCACCCGCTGAGCGCTGCTGATGCGATTGACGGCCATCGGAGGGCGACCTATAAATCCGACGCGGGCGCAGCACGACCGTACACGTAGCTAGCTCGGCTCTTTCATAAAATGTGTGGCATCGCCGGTATCGTTAATCTTCGCGGGCAACCTGTCCCAGGCCTCGCGCGTTATCTATCGGTCATGGGGAACCTGATTGATCACCGGGGCCCCGACAACGCCGATCAGTGGCAGAGTTCGAGCGGTGACGTGGGCTTTGCGCATCGGCGACTCAGCATCATCGATCTATCGGAGAGCGGGAACCAACCGATGCGCGGCGCGAGCGGCGACGTCATTGTTCACAATGGTGAAATCTATAATTACCGCGAACTTCGGGAGAGTCTCGCCCGCCACTGGTCGTTCACGAGCCAGTCCGATACTGAAACTATTCTTGCATCATATGGCCGCTATGGGGCTGGTTGCGTAGACCACCTTAGGGGCATGTTCGCGTTTGCGCTTTGGGATGGTGAACGGCTGTTCTGCGCTCGTGATCGTTTTGGTATTAAGCCTTTCTACTACATGGTCATCGGCGACCTCTTCATGTTCGCGTCCGAGGTCAAGGCGCTCGTCCCGTTTCTGCAAAGCATTGAAACCGACGCGGAAGCGTTCGCCGAGTACGCGACGTTTCAGTACACAATTGGCGAAGCGACGCTGTTTAAGGACGTCAAGCGGCTGCTTCCGGGCCACACTCTTACGGTCGAGGGTGGGCGTCTTACGACCAAACGGTATTGGGATGTCGTTTATGAAATCGACTACACCCACGACGCATCCTATTTTGAAGAGCGGTTGCGCGAACTCCTGGATGATTCGATCAGCTACCATTTGCGCAGCGATGTGCCGATCGGGGCGTATCTCAGCGGTGGCGTTGATTCGAGTCTCATTGCAACGTTGGCGTCGCGGCACGATCCGGCAAACTCAAAAGCGTTTCATGGCAAGTTCACCGATCATCCCGGCTATGACGAAAGTAATTATGCCCGGGCCGCCGCGGATCGGGCGGGGAAGGAGTACCTCGAGGTCGATATCGGCCCCGGCGACTTCCTAGCGGAAATCGAAAAAGTTATCTACCAACTGGATTATCCGGTTGCCGGACCGGGGTCGTTTCCCCAGTACATGGTTTCGCGGCTCGCCAGCGAGCATGTCAAAGTGGTTCTCGGCGGGCAGGGTGGAGATGAGATATTTGGCGGCTATGCTCGGTACCTGCTCGCTTATTTTGAGCAATGCATCGGCGCCGCTATCGACGGTACCTACAAGGACGGGAATTTTATCGTCACGGCCGAGTCCATTATTCCCAATCTGGGCGTACTTCAGGAATACAAGCCGTTGATGCGTATGTTCTGGCGCGATGGGCTGTTCGGACCGCTCGACCAGCGGTATTTTCGATTGATTGACCGATCCGCTGACGCGCGCGACGAGATCGACTGGTCGCTTCTCGATGCTGGTCGTGTCCGCGACGCCTATTCCGATGTTTTTAACGACATTCGAAACGTGAGGCACGAAAGCTACTTCGACAGCATGACCCACTTCGATTTTAAATGCTTGTTGCCGGCGCTTCTCCACGTCGAGGATCGCATGAGCATGGCACACGGATTGGAATCACGAGTCCCAATGCTCGACCATCCGCTCATCGAATTCTTGGCGACGGTCCCTGCCGACGTGAAATTCCGGGGCGGTCAGATGAAGTATCTGCTTAAGCAAAGTTACAGCGACGTGATACCACAGGAGATTCTCACCCGGCGCGACAAGATGGGCTTTCCGGTCCCGCTGTCGGAGTGGTTTGGCAACGAACTCAAGGATTTCGTCAACGACCTATTCCGTTCAACGCCGGCCCAGAATCGCCCCTTCATTAACACAAAAGCGATTCTCGCGGGCCTCGACGGCACCGAGAAATTCAGCCGCAAGCTTTGGGGGTTGC
>CAUZWH010000143.1:0-7460 GCA_963583675.1 Alphaproteobacteria bacterium | reverse complement strand
TGCAACTACCGCCGATTCGACCTTTTTAATACTCGAGCGGATACGGGTCCGTCGGGTTTTATTAATTTCGGTCCGCCGCAGTGTTCGGCGCATGCGCTTAATCGCTGATTTGTGGTGTGCCATTATCTTCCCGGAGTTGACGCGGCGCGCTTATAACCAAGCGTCGAGGCCACGTCAACTATACCTACCATGGTCTTTGGGCCGGGTGTTAGCGGTTCTGGAAGTCGGGTCGGCGCTTTTCTACGAACGCCGCCATCCCCTCCTGCTTATCCTCGGTGCCAAACGACGCGTTGAATAGCCGTCGTTCGAAGAGCAGACCCTCATCGAGTGTTGTTTCAAACGCCCGGTTCACAGATTCCTTAGCCATGAGAACCGAAGGCCGCGACATCGCAGCTATCTGGCCGGCCACGCTCAAAGTTTCCTCGAGCAGTTTATCCGCAACCACGATGCGGCTCACGAGGCCAGCTCGTTCAGCCTCTTCGGCGTCCATCATTCGGCCGGTGAGGCACATCTCCATGGCCTTAGCCTTGCCCACAGCACGTGGTAGTCGTTGGGTGCCGCCAAGGCCGGGAATAACACCGAGCTTAATCTCGGGTTGCCCGAACTTGGCGGTATCCGCGGCCAGAATGAAATCGCACAACATGGCCAGTTCACACCCGCCGCCGAGTGCGAATCCCGCAACTGCTGCGATAATCGGCTTGCGACATCGAGAAATGATCGCCGCCTCCGCCGCCAAGAAATCTTCCATGAAGACGTCGACAAAGCCTTTCGGCTGCATTTCCTTAATATCTGCACCCGCCGCAAATGCTTTCTCATTGCCGGTTAGCACGATCGCACCGATCCCATCGTCGGCGTCATAAGCAAGCAGCGCTTCGCCGAGTTCGCGCATCAGTTCCGGACTGAGCGCATTCAGCACGTCCGGGCGATGTAACGTGATCAGCCCCACGTTCTCGTGCGTTTCCACCAATATGGTCTTGTAAGCCATCGGAGTTCCTTCTCTATTTTATCGCAATAGTACTAAAGCGGCGTAATCGCAAACCGTACAACGACAACGCCATTATCCGTACCGATCAACAGCGATAACACTTCGCGGGCGCGGGCGAAGTTCAGTTGTATTGCGCCATTCGGCGTCGCGTTTATTGCCGCGGCGACCGGTTTCCAGCCGAGCTGGGGTAGCGTTTGGCGATAGAAATCAACTACCGCGGCAGCGGAAGATAGTTGGCCGCTTGCGCGCGTCTCGACGATTCGTCCATTCGGCTTGTCGAATACCACAATCGCACTGCCGTCCTCGATCAGGCCGGGCGCAAGCGGTAGATCTTCAACAAACCTTAGAAAGTCAGTCGATGCCGCTTGTTCGATTAATGAAGCGGCACTGCCGCCGATCAGGACCATCAACAGGCTGCTTCGGATAACGCGCTTCCGCCAAACCCCGAACCTCTCCCGGACCGAGCCCATCAACGTTGGAACTTCGGACAATAAAACGTCGATCTACCGCCCTGGTTAATCCGACGAACGCCGCTCGCACATGCGCATCGCGGGCATTTCACACCCTCCCGATCATAGACCGCGAAACGATGCTGGAAGTATCCCAGTTCGCCATCGGTTTGAACGTAGTCCCTGAGGCTTGAACCGCCGGCTTCGATCGCATCCTGCAAAACTTCCCGGATCGCCGGAACGAGGAGCTCTGCACGGCGGCCGGCCACCGTCGCCGCCTGGCGCCGTGGCGAAATTCCGGCCCGGTACAGGGCTTCACAAACGTAGATATTACCGAGACCCGCGACGATCCGCTGATCGAGCAATGCGGATTTGATTGGCGTCTTACGACCCCTAAGTCGGTTCGACAGCTCGGTGGGCGTAAAATCGGGATCGAGCGGCTCCGGACCAATGTCGCGAAGCAGCGGATGGCTAGCCAGGCCACTGTGAGAGGCAATATCCATGAGCCCAAAACGGCGCGGGTCCCGGTATACGATCAACTGATTGTCGTCAGTCTGAAACGCGACGTGATCATGGGTTTCGAGCGTTTGCGCCGGATCGTCGTGGATTAGCAATCGCCCCGACATGCCCAGGTGTATGATTAAGACAAGATCGGCTTCCAGAACGATCAGAATATATTTAGCGCGCCGCTCGATCGCTAAGATTCGTTGCCCGCGAAGCCGCTGGCTGAAGTTTTTTGGGAATGGCTTGCGCAAATCCGGACGCCGCTGAACGACCCGGATTAACCGCCGCCCTTCGATCTTTCTTCGCAGACCACGACAGACGGTCTCAACCTCGGGCAGCTCGGGCATGGCGGCGTAAAGTAGCGCAAAGGTTGGGGCTGCGCTATGTTGACGTAAATGCTTGAAAAGAAAGCACAAGATACCACTCACTTCGGTTTTCGCGAGGTTCCGACCGCGCGCAAGGGCCAGCTTGTTAGTGGTGTATTTGATAGCGTCGCCCGTCGTTATGACTTGATGAACGACCTTATGTCGGCCGGCATTCACCGGGCTTGGAAGGCGAAGTTAGTCGATTGGCTAAACCCCCGTCCGGGGCTCAACCTGGTAGACATTGCCGGCGGCACCGGTGACGTTGCCTTCCGCTTTATCGAGCGATGCCAAAAGCGAAGCGGATCATTCGGCGGTGGCGGTGAAGCGGTCGCGGTTTGCGACGCCAACTCGAATATGCTCGACGTGGGACGTGATCGCGCCATCGATCGCGGTTTCGTCGACGGTATCAGCTGGACCTGCAGCGATGCCGAGGCGCTGCCGTTTGACGACGCGACCTTCGATGCCGCGACGATCGCATTCGGTATCCGCAACGTCACACATGTCGAGCGGGCGCTGACCGAAGCGCGTCGCGTCCTCAAACCAGGCGGGCATTTTCTTTGTCTTGAGTTCAGCAAGACCGTGCTCCCCGGCCTTGAGCGTATCTATGATCTTTATTCGTTCTCAGTACTGCCGACACTGGGTCAGATGATTACCGGTGATCGCGACGCCTACCAATATCTGGTGGAGAGCATTCGCAGATTTCCCAATCAGGACGATTTCGCCGCGATGATCGGGGCCGCCGGGTTCGACAACGTACGCTTCCTCAACCTAACGGGCGGCGTTGCAGCGATTCACACAGCTTGGCGGATATGAGACGGTTCGGGTGCTTCAAACAATACGCAACGCGCGACGCTTGATATCGCTAGGGCGGACGCTCGCACGACACGATGCTCTGTTCCCATTGGAACGGCTCGCTTTTCCGCCGTGGACAATTTGGATAGCCCGGCGATTGTCGCGAAAACGGGCGGCCGGACGACCGGGAGAGCGGCTCGCCGTCGCACTCCAGGAAATGGGACCAAGCTTTATCAAGTTTGGACAGGCCCTCTCAACGCGCCCCGATCTCATCGGTGAGGACGTTGCCGACGATCTCGGCCAATTGCGTGATCGAGTGCCGCCGTTTGCGGCCAAGGTCGCTATCGAGACCATCGAAAAGAGCTTGGATCAATCAGTCGAATCGGCATTCACACGCTTCGATCGACACGCCACCGCCGCCGCATCGATCGCCCAGGTTCACCAGGCTGTTACGAACAATGGCGATGATGTCATGGTTAAAGTCTTACGGCCGGGCATCGAGGATCAGTTTCGCCGCGACATCGATTTCTTTGCCTGGATCGCACGCAATCTCGAGTGGCTCCCCGAATTCCGACGCCTGCGGGCGATCGACGTAGTCGGTACGTTTGCCAGCACCGTTGCCATTGAAATGGACCTTCGCCTCGAAGGCGCGGCAGCCTCGGAAATGGCCGAGAATTTTGCTGAGGATAAAACTTTTCAGGTCCCCAAGGTCGATTGGGATCGTACCGATCGGCGGGTTCTGACCGCGACGCGTTTTGAGGGGATTCCGATCGACAATCGCGAAGCCTTGATTGTCGCAGGCCGAAACCCCGAAGCCATCGTTAACAATCTGCTGCGGGCGTTCTTCAACCAAGTCTTCCGTGATGGCTTTTTTCATGCCGATCTTCACCCCGGCAATCTCTTCGTCGATGACGACAACAACATCTGTGCCGTCGACTTTGGTATCACGGGGCGCCTGAACAAGGGGGATCGCCGATACGTTGCAGAGCTACTCTTCGCGTTCCTGGTTGGTGACTATCGCCGCGCCGCGGAAATCCATTTTGAAGCTGGATACGTTCCACAATCGCAATCTGTCGACGCATTCGCTCAGGCTTGCCGCTCGATCGGCGAACCCGTATTGGGCCGAGAAGCCAACGACCTCTCCATCGGCCGCTTACTCGCCCAGCTCTTCCAAATCACGCAGACGTTCGATATGCAGACCCAGCCGCAACTCTTGCTACTGCAGAAAACCCTGGTCGTCATCGAAGGGGTGGCACGCACATTGAATCCAGGCGGTAACGTGTGGCAAATGGCTGAGCCATTGTTGGAAGGCCACGTTCGCGATCAAATCGGCCCTGAAGCGCGCCTGCGCGATGGATTGGACGAAGCGGGCAGTTTGGTACGGCGCCTTCCCCGGCTGGTGGAAAAGGCCGAGGCGGCGGCAGCGCTGGTCTCAAGCGAAGGATTGCGCCTTCACCCTGATAGCGCACGCGCGATCGCCGCCGAACAAGCGCGCAAGCGTAAGCCCTGGCAGATTGCCGCTATCGTGTCGGCCGCGGCGCTGCTTTTACTGCTTATTTTCTAGGCAAATGGGCGCCTCCTTGAACCACCCAAGTAGGCGCTATACCTTAACTTCACGGACCGAATCGAGACGTTCCGACCCATGCTCCTAAACCAGCGCATATTGTTGATCATCGCGGGCGGCATCGCGGCCTACAAAAGCCTCGAATTGATACGCCGGCTGCGCGAACGTGGCTGCACCGTGCGCTGCGTTTTGACCCGCGCGGGCAGCCAGTTCGTAACGCCCCTGTCGGTCGCATCGCTTAGCGAAGACAAAGCGTATTCAGATCTATTCTCGCTGACAGACGAGAGTGAAATGGGCCACATTCGATTGTCGCGCGAAGCGGATCTGATTGTAGTCGCCCCGGCTACTGCCAATATCCTCGCCAAAATGGCGAGCGGGATGGCCGACGATTTGGCCTCGACGGCACTGCTGGCAACCGACAAGCCGGTACTGGTTGCACCGGGCATGAACGTCGAGATGTGGAACAATCCCGCAACGCTGCGTAACGTCGCGTGCCTCAAGCGAGATGGTGTGCGATTCGTTGGGCCCGATGCCGGCGACCTTGCCTGCGGCGAGGTCGGTGTTGGCCGCATGGCCGAGGTCGTTGATATCATCGCCGCCATCGAAACGCTGCTGAGCGGCCAGGGCGAGGCGCCATTGCGGGGACGGCGTGCGCTGGTCACCGCCGGGGCCACCCGAGAACCGATTGATCCAGTTCGCTACATTTCAAATCACTCGTCTGGAAAACAGGGCTATGCCATCGCTGATGCGCTTTCGCGATTGGGTGCGCACACGATTTTGGCGACCGCACCGACCGCCCTGGATCCACCTCGGGGTGTCGAGGTGGTTAAGGTTGAGACGGCAGACGAGATGATGGCAGCTTGCCGCGCCGCACTCCCTGTCGACGTTGCAATTCTTACCGCGGCCGTTGCAGATTGGCGGGTTGCGAATCGCACGAGTGGCAAGTTGAAGAAAACCAACCAGACACCCGTGCTCAACCTGGTCGAAAACCCGGACATTCTGGCGACGCTCAGCCAATCTGAATCGAACCGCCCCCACCTGGTGGTCGGATTTGCCGCAGAGACAGAAAACCTGGTCGCCAACGCGACTACCAAATTGGCGCGCAAGGGGTGCGATTGGTTGATGGCCAACGACGTTTCCGGCGGTTCGGTGTTTGGCAAAGATGACAACATCGTTCATCTGATCACATCTGGCGGTAGTGAAGCCTGGCCGAAACTTAGTAAGATCGAGGTCGCCGCGCGCCTCGCAACCCGTGTTGCTGAGTATTTTGTGAACGTACAGGCCGCAGAATGAGTGCGGTTAACGTCACCATAAAACGTCTTCCGCACGCGGACGGAATCGAGCTTCCGACCTATGCCACACCGGGCTCAGCTGGGCTCGATGTTGGCGCCGCGATTGCGGCCGACATGGTCATCGCGAGCGGCGAACGCGTTGCGGTTCCGACTGGCCTTTGTCTGGAACTCCCGGCCGGCTATGAAGCGCAGCTGCGGCCGCGCTCGGGTCTCGCTCTAAAGCAGGGGATTACCGTCCTTAATAGCCCGGGCACGATTGATTCGGATTACCGCGGTGAAATCCAAATCATCCTTATTAACCATGGTGACCGACCCGTTACGGTCAAGCGCGGAGAGCGAATCGCCCAGCTGGTTGTGGCGCCGGTGAGTCGGGCAAATTGGATCGAAGCGTCAGATATTGACGTGACGGAGCGCGGTTCGCGCGGCTTCGGCTCCACCGGGACTGCAGCCCTCAATACGTCCTGACATGGAATTCGACGACACCCAGATCGAGCGCTACGCGCGGCACATCGTCCTTGAGGAAATCGGCGGCGTTGGCCAAAGCAAACTTCTTGAATCGAGAGTACTTGTCGTCGGCGCCGGCGGCCTCGGTTCACCACTGCTAATGTATCTTGCGGCAGCCGGGGTCGGGACGATTGGCGTTGTCGACGACGACCATGTGAGTCTGTCCAACCTACAACGTCAAATCGCGCACACAACCGACCGGATCGGTATCGCTAAAACAGACAGCGCGCAGCAAACGGTTGCTGCCCTAAATCCCGATGTCAGGCTTGTGCCACATGCGGTGCGATTGGTCGCCGACAACGTTCTCGACCTGGTTGCGGATTACGACCTCGTCGCTGATGGCAGCGACAATTTTGCAACAAGGTTCCTGGTTAACGATGCCTGTTTCTTCGCCAAGAAACCGCTTGTATCTGGTGCGATTCTTCGTTTTGACGCCCAGTTATCAACCTTTAAGGCGCATCTCGGTAGCGATTATCCCTGCTATCGCTGCGTATTTCGGGAAGCTCCGCCCGATGGACTGATTCCGTCTTGCGCCGAAGGCGGTGTGCTCGGGGCACTCGCCGGTGCCATCGGGTCGCTGCAGGCAATCGAAGTGGTCAAGGAATTGTTGGATATCGGCGATAGTCTGTCAGGTTCATTGGTCATTTATGACGCGCTGAGCACAACTTTTCGTAAAGTCGTGCTAAAGCAAGATCCCGATTGTCCGCTGTGCGGCGAACGACCGGAGATTCATGATCTGTCGCGGCATGCGGCGTAGGGCGGCCGGGCGCGCGCAGCGCTGGCGTTTGATTGCAAGCAATAACGCAGCTGGACTGTCGCCTTGGGGGCTGATCATCGGCCTGCTTCTTGCGGCAATTCTATCTCCGGCATTCGCAGGTGAAGTGCCGCGGTTTGTTTCCCTGCGCGCCGATGAAATCAATGTCCGCGCAGGGCCCGGCGTCCAGTATCCGATCGCTTGGGTTTTCGTACGGCGTGGCCTGCCGGTCGAGGTTGTGGCTGAGTTTG
>CAUZWH010000142.1:0-7499 GCA_963583675.1 Alphaproteobacteria bacterium | reverse complement strand
CAACGGCAGCGGATTCAGTCTCGATTCGACAAAAGACGCCGTCGAGCGGACGATGAATCCACTCGACGAGGCCCGCCACCTGCCCGGCGATATCTACACCTCTTCAGAGGTTCTCGCGCTCGAAAAAAAGCGGGTCTTCATGAAGGACTGGCTGTGCATGGCGCGGGTCGAGGAGGTTGAAAACCCCGGCGACTACATGACCTTTCGAGTGTTGGGAGAACCGGTCCTTATCGCGCGTGACGAAGACGGCGAGATCAACGCATTCGCCAATGTCTGCCGTCATCGCGGGGTCGAAGTAGCGGCCGGCGCCGGCAACGCCAAGGAATTCAGCTGCCCGTATCACGGCTGGCTTTACGACCTGAAGGGTAACCTCCAGGGCGTTCCCTTCATGAACAACGTTAAGGATTTTGACTTCAAGAACTGCCGCCTGAAAACGCTGGGTACGGCGATCTGGGCGGGCTTCATCTTTATCAACTTCGACCCGGACGCGGAGCCCTTCGAGGACTACGTCAAGGATTTCGACGACGCCTTCGGTATGCTGAAAATGGAAGAGTGCCGCCTCGCCGATAAACTGGTGGCCGACCTCGATTGCAACTGGAAACTGGTGGTCGAAAACTTCATGGACATCTACCACGTCCAAACGATTCACACCGATACCTTCGGCGGCGCAATCAAGCTCGAGGACTTCAATTTCGAAACCAAAGAGCGTGGCTTCTTCTCGGCGTTTTACGATGCGGCGCCGATGGTGATCGGGCAGAAGACTCTATTCGGCAAGATGCCATGGATGGAGAAGTATCCCGAGAGCTTCGCCTGCACCGGCATCCTTGCGCCCAATCTGCAAATGTTTGCCCGCTGTGATGACGTGCAGCCGTTCGTGATCTGGCCACTGGCGCCGGATAAAACCCGCGTCATCGTCTACACGCTGATGCCGACTAAGAATTTCGCTGACCCGGCCTTTGACGAGAAAATGAAGAGCTATGTCGACTTTATGGCCCAGGTAGTCGGCGAGGACGAAGAAATGGTGCGCTCGCTGCAGAACGGGGTGGGTTCGCGGTCATTCGAGCCGGGGCCGTTGTCCTACTTAGAGACCAGTATTCATCACCTCATCAACTACAATCTCGAGCGCACCTTCGGTCAGGACGGGGGCGTATGAGCGTTGCCCGCCATACCCAACCCCCAGACATCGCCAAGCTTTCCCTAGAAGAGATCGCCGACAGCTACGTCGCTCGGTTTCGTGACCGCAAAGCTGATTGGGAAGCGTTCGAGGACGCCAAGGTCGACGGTTTCCGGCGCGCGCAGCATCGCTTTATCGGCGCTGGGGGCTCGGGAAAACATGGCGATGCGCTCGCAATTCCACCACGCGGGTTCACGGTCAGTATCATGTATGTCGAACCCGGTGAGGGCAACGCACCGCACACGCACGAGGTCGAGGAGGTCTTTTTTGTTTTGCAGGGCTTCCTGACGGCGTTTATCCAGAACGAGGACGGCAAGCGCATCGACGTAAAACTCGGCCCGTGGGAATGCATTTCGTGCCCGCCGGGAGTCATCCATGGCTACATCAACGACAGCCTGGAACCCGTCTATTTCCAAGTGATGCTGGGCCGTGCGCAACCCGAAACCATGGGCTACGTCGACGACGAGCTCTACGAACGGCGCGGTGACCATTTGAAATCGGCTTAGCCGTCGCGATTCGCGACATCGCGAGAAACACTCTGGCGCCCCATGCGACTTGGCGACATCCGGTTGGATCAGTAACCCGCGATGCCATAGAGCTTGATGACATTCTCCGCTGCTATTTTTTTCTGCACCTCGGCCGGCGCGTTACCAAGGTCAGCGACGAGCCGGCGCTTGGTATCAGGCTACTGTCCGCCCGGATGCGGAAAATCGGAACCCCAAATGAGTTGCTCGACCCCGCGAGGCACTCGAGGCGATAGCTTGGGTTTTCATTGGCTAGGGCTAGCTTTTCTGGGTCTCGTCGTCGACCGAGAGGCCGCCGGAGCGTCGGATGTATTCGATCCCGGTGTAGAGAAAGGTTCCTTTCTCACCATCACGCTCGTTAACCTTGCGCGGCAATTTATCGCCATGGCGTGCGCCGAGGGCGTCGACGAAGAGATTGTCGGGTTCAACAACATGCGAATCGGCTGAAATAACTGGACTCAAAGTCATGATGTCAGTCCTGCGTTGGGGCCAGGGCATCGGACGTCAATTTCATGTCATACGGGCGTACGCGCCCCCTCCAGGGCGGGCGCGGCTAGCGCGAAACTGATCTCGGCGGCCAGGCGGCGACGTCCATGTCACGCGCCTCGCATTACCGGCGGCGCGCGAGAAGACATTACCGTTTGTACAGTCCCATCAGCGTCGCTTTGGCTAACGTGCCGAAGTGAAGCTGGAAGCCAACTTGCGCGGCTGGTATTGCTGGTGCGACCTGAACTTGGCCGCCGACGGCGTGGAGCGAAATAATATAGCGATGCGGATGGTCGCCCTCAGGCGGACACGGACCGCCATAGCCGGGTGCGCCGAAATCCGAATTGGTTTCGATCGCGCCGGCCGGCAGCTCGGCGCCTGCACCAATTCCACCCGAGAGCTCGCGACAATCAGCGGGAATGTTGCACACCAGCCAGTGCCAAAATCCGCTACCGGTCGGCGCGTCGGGATCGTACATCGTTAGCGTAAATGACTCGGTTCCCTCCGGTGGATCCTCCCATTTCAGCGCCGGCGAGGTGTTGCCACCGGCGCAGCCAAAGCCATAAGCCTCACTGAGGATGTGTTTGGAATCCAGATAGTCGCCGTCGTTGAAATCCGGGCTCGTCAAACGGAATGCCATCTTGCACCTCCCTCTTTGTTATTCGGATTGGAATTCACGATTAGATAGTAGCCAAAAAGAACGCGCTTGAATTCACCTCAATCGAATATGATCTCCGGCAGCAATGCGCTGACCACATAGTTGGGCACGTCGACCACATTGCCGATGCGCAAATCCGCCGCGACACTACAGATGACATAGGCCTGCTCGCGACCGAACCCACGCTCCTGCAACAACTCCATCATGTTCAGGACAGCGTTCTTGCACGCGAGCATGAGGTTCTCGCCGTCGTTCTCACCGTCTTCAGTAATCGGCATACCCATGACGCCGAGAAAGCGGCGCGGCACGGCGATCTCAGGGTCAGCGAAATAGTCTTCATGGGTGAATACCGGTGCTTGGAACTTGCGTGACGCAGCGAGGCCTTTGTGCAGTTTGAACCGCACCGTCGCGGTCGCGCCCATCTCGACGGCAGTGACACATACTTCACCGTCGCCTTGCGCAAAGTGACCATCCCCAATCGAGAAAAGCGCCCCCTCGGCAAACACCGGAAGGATCAGTTTTGCACCCTTGGTGAGTTGCTTGACGTCCATGTTACCGCCGTTCTCGCGCGGCGGAACCGTGCGCAATCCACTCAGTCCGCACGCGCCGCCGGGTACTGCCCCGGCGGGGTCGGGCGGAAAGGCAAGTCCGCCCCTATCAATGAGCCGCTGTTCGCGTTCGGTCCATTCCGTGAGCTTTTCCAGCGACGGTGCAACCGCCGAGATACCCATGAATGGTGCCCCCGGAATACGCACGCCGGGGATCTGTTCAGAGGTCGCCCATCCGTCGGCAATCCGCCAGTGCACAACAAACGGATCGGTCATGACGTCGCGCAGCAGGCCTAGTCCCGGCAAGATGCAGCTCACCGCCGTCGGCTGCGATTCAATATCGAGATACTCGATTTCGAGCCCGTCTCCCGGCTCCGCTCCTTTTATGTAGAACGGTCCGGTCAGCGGATGAACGAGGCCGGCATCGATCTTGGCAACGTCGGCGTCGGTCGCGCCAGGCGGTAGCTGCCCGTCGATGCCGTCGCGGGTCTCCACCAGAACCTCTTCGCCCTCACCAACTTCAAGAATTGGCTCTATGCCCGGATGGTAGCGGTTGTGGCCGTGCTCAGGTTGCTCCGGCAGCGTCTTGGATCGATCGATGCGGATCGCGTGCATCAGCGTTTCCTTCCCAGGCGTTGCACGGCGCGGGTTTCGTCGCGCCGCTCATTTCTAGCCGGGAAAGGCTATCAGAGCTGCCAGCGTCGCGTCGATTGAGAGAACGAGAGTGCGTTCCACATGCCCTTAACGTCGGCGAGGAGCCCATTGTTCTTGAGCATGGCATCGAGTTGGCTGACCGAGAGCTGCCGGTACTCGTCGTGCGCGACCGCGCCGAGAATGCAATCATACTTGGTGCCGCTAGCATAGCTGTCGCTTAATTCGATGCCGCACAGCTTAAAGGCTTCAGCCGGGTCGGCGAGGGCATCATGAACTTCCACGAGGTGCCCATGCTGTCGCAATACGCGGACGAGATCGACCACCCTGGTATTGCGTAGATCGGGAATGTTTTCCTTGAACGTAAGCCCCAAGATCAGAATCCGAGATGCGGGCGATAGTCGCTGATGGAGCTGATCGGCGATGAACACACCCATGCCATCGTTGATACGCCGCCCCGCGAGCACGATTTCCGGATTGTGACCGAGCGTCTGCGCGCAGTGGGCGAGGTAGTAGGGATCGACGCCAATGCAGTGCCCGCCAACCAGACCGGGTCCGAAGTTTAAGAAGTTCCATTTGGTCGAGGCGGCCGCGAGAACGTCTTGGGTTGAGATGCCAAGTTTTTGGAAAATCATCGTAATTTCATTGATGAACGCGATATTGATATCGCGCTGCGCGTTCTCGATAACTTTCGCGGCCTCGGCTGTGCGGATATCTTTCGCGACAAATACCCCACCGGTCGTGACCTTGCCGTAGATTTCCTGGAGCACCTCGACGACATCATCGGTTTGACCGGCTACGACTTTGGTGATGCGCTCGACCGAGTGTTCACGATCTCCTGGGTTGATGCGTTCCGGCGAGTACCCGAGGAAGAATTCCTTTCCGCAAACCAATCCCGACGCAGCTTCGATATCAGGGCCGCAGACATCCTCGGTAACACCTGGGTAGACCGTGCTTTCAAAAACCACGATCGTGCCCTTGGCGATGTTCTCCCCAAGGGTCCGGCTTGCTGCTCGGACCGCCCCGAGATCCGGTGTCAGCGCCTCGGTTACCGGTGTTGGGACGGTAACGATAGCAATCTCGGCTTCTGCGAGAACCGCGGGATCATCTGTCACACTAAGCGAGGAGGCCGTGAGGTCACTCGCGTCGATCTCACCGGTTCGATCGTGCCCCCCCTGTAGTTCTTTGATACGGGCAGCGTCGACGTCGAATCCGCTGACCTCATAGTGTTTGGCCAGGGCCACTGCGAGGGGCAGGCCGACATAGCCGAGGCCAACGATCGATATTCTTCGTGTTTCGGTCATGGAATTTTCTTTAGTGAGGCGCGGGCCCCTAGTCAATCGACGCTGTCACATAGTTTACGAATTGCTCGCTTCATTTTTCGAGCCCGTGGTACTGGCAATACCACTCGACAAAGTTGGGAATGCCCTGATCGATCGATGTTCGTGGCTCAAAGCCCACCGCCGCTCTTATCGGTTCGATGTCGGCGTAGGTCGCTTGCACGTCGCCTGGTTGCATGGGCTCGAGCACCAATTCGGTTGTTCGTCCGGTGCACGCCTGTAGCAATTCGATCACGCGCATCAGCGGTTCGGACCTATTGTTGCCGATATTGTAAACCTTGTAGGGGGCGCCTTCTGCCCCGCTCGGTGGACTGTCCAATACGGCTATGATCCCGGCGACGATGTCGTCGACATAGGTAAAATCTCGCATAATGTCGCCATTGTTGTAGAGAGAGATGGGATCTCCGGCGAACAGCGCCTTGGTGAACTTGAACATGGCCATATCCGGCCGACCCCATGGCCCATACACGGTGAAAAACCGCAACCCGGTTTGCGGCAGGTCGTAGAGATGGCTGTAGGCGTAGCTCATCAGTTCATCCGCCCGTTTGGTCGCAGCATAAAGAGAGATCGGGCGATCGACCCTGTCATCGACCGAAAAAGGCAGCTTGGTGTTGCCCCCATAGACCGAACTCGAACTCGCGTAGACCAAATGCTCACAGGCCGGAAGATGGCGGCAATATTCCAGAACCCTCGTATGGCCGACAAGGTTGGCTTGAATGTAGTCGAAGGGATGCTCGATCGAGTGCCGAACGCCGGCTTGGGCGGCTAAGTGCACAACGCGGTTGATGGCGGGATGATCTACAGAAATTTCACGAAATGTCTCGTCAGCGGTGATATCTCGCTGGAGAAAAGCAAAATCAGAGGTTTCGTTTAGGCGGGCTAGACGCGCTTGTTTCAAAGCGACGTCATAGTAGCTGTTGATATTGTCGACTCCGACAACCTGCTCCCCACGTGCGAGCAGTGCGGCCGATAGGTGGTAGCCGATAAAACCGGCGGCGCCGGTAACTAAGATCGCCATATCGGTTTGTCAACCTTCGAGCGGGGACAAGCAATTGCACACGGCACCAGCAAGGGAAACTGTCGCGGGCATCAAGTCTCCAAGCTGAGATGTTCGCCTACTCTCTACCATGATCATTCCTCTCTCGACGACTTCGTTCATACGGGGGATTAAGGGAGGCCGATAGTCGTACTATCTCCTCGCATTTGGAAGCATTGCCCAGGATATTTATGCTCTCTGTAGCAGCGCATTTCGAAGGCGTCACGCGGTTCGCATGCTTCAAATAATTGATTGCTGTAGAATTGCTGGCGGTGGAGTTACCAGAGAACTAAGACACCAATGAATCGACCGCTCTCATGCATCCAGATAGATCTCACGAATCTGGAGCATAACTTGGAAATACTGCAGGGTGAGGTAGGCAAGCGGAGCCTCTGGCCAGTCATAAAGGCCAATGCCTACGGGCATGATGCGAATATTGTCGGCCGCCACCTCACGACACTTGGATACGATACGTTATGTATAGCAAGACCGAGTGAAGCGATCGCACTAATAAATGAAGGGATCAGGGCAAAGTTTTTGATTTTGTCAGCGACCCTACCCGATGATGCGGAGGAAATAGTAGCTTACGATTTAGTTCCTACAACTTGCACGTTGCCAATGTTGGATGCACTAAATCGAGAAGCAAAGAAGGCTAATAAGTCTATCGAAGCGCATCTCAAAGTGGATACAGGGATGGGGCGCGTGGGGGTGCCACCAAAGGAAGTGTTTTCGTTTCTCAAGCGATGCGAGGGATTAGAGCGTGTACGTATCAGTGGACTAATGAGCCATTTTGCGCGAGCAGACGAAGCCGACAAGGCGCCCTCCGATAACGCAATTCGAGTGTTTCGCGAGATCGTCCGCGCAACCGCCAATAGTTCAATTGATCATTATCATATCGCCAATAGCGCTGGTATTTTTGACTTGCCTGCGTCTCATTTTGATGCTGCTAGGCCTGACATCGCCATGTACGGGCTGCCACCATCTTGTGAAATCGCGAATCCACGTTCAAAGAACCTAAAGCCGATGCTTGAATGGATAACGCGGATCACATTTCTTAAAGAAGTACCAAGCGCAACAGGGCT
>CAUZWH010000141.1:0-7612 GCA_963583675.1 Alphaproteobacteria bacterium | reverse complement strand
CGGCTCGCACACCCCATCGATAAGCGCGTTGCCTGGCACCGGGCGCTGCCACTTTACTGCCGGCTCACTTGCCTCACCCGTTCTCGCGAAGCGCAACCGCACGGCGATAGATATGGCGCCGGTCTTCGCCGGTCAGCGCCGCCACATCGGCCGCGGCACGGCTTGGTGATTGGTGCTTTAACGCCTCTCGCAACAGGGCGTCGATCTCGCTGTCGCTGGAAACCGGCCGTTCGGATTTATCGGGGGGACCAATAATCACGGTAACCTCGCCACGCGGAGGTGCGGCGGCGGCATAGTGCTCACGAAGGTCGGCGAGACGGCCGCGGCGCAGTTCTTCATAAAGTTTGGTCAGTTCGCGGGCGACACACGCGTCGCGGGTGCCGAGGATGTCGGCAAGATCGACGAGCAGTCCGGCCAGGCGGCGCGGCGATTCGAAGAACACGAGCGTTGCCGACAAGCCCGAGATTGTGGTGATCGCACGGCGCCGGGCGCCGGTCTTAGGCGGCAGAAAGCCACCATAATAAAAACGATCGGTGGGCACGCCGGCAGCGACCAACCCTGCCATTACGGCCGAGGGCCCAGGTAACGGGATTACCGCGTGACCCGCTTCAAGGGCTGCGCGGACCAGTCGATAGCCGGGATCGGAGATCAAAGGTGTTCCTGCATCGGACACCAAAACAACACATTCGCCGTCTAACAGTCGCACCAGGATCTTTGGTAAAGCGCGTTCCGCATTATGCTCGTGATAGGAAATACGTGGAGTCTCGATACCGTGGCGGCTCAACAACCGGGCTGTCACCCGGGTGTCTTCACAGGCAACGACATCGGCGCGCCGCAAAATGTCGAGCGCCCGCAGCGTGATATCACCCAAATTGCCGATCGGCGTCGCAGCAATGTAGAGGCCGGGTTCCGGTTTACTTCCCGCTACCGGATCTCTAGGCTCGGCGGCCACGGATTTGTCCCTGTCGTAGAGTTCGCGACGCTCGTGTGCAACGCATAGACGCTATGGTCCGCCTCCTTCGTGTTACGCCTTGGCTCATGGTCATCGCCCTGGCTGTGGCGGGTTGCGATACGCTGACACTAGACACGATTGTTGCCCCACCGCTAGGGGGCAACAAAAAGCCGGCGACGGCCGCAGGCCAGCCTCAAAAACCAGCACCCGCATCGCCCGGGTCGGCGCCATCAGCGTCGCTGCCGCGACCCGGCTCGCCACAGCAGATCGCGAGCCTGCCGCCGACTAGCCCAACCTCACCGAGCCCTTCGCCTACCCAGCCATCCGCGACGCAACCGCAACCGGGCACATCGATCACCGCCCCGTCTGGACCCTCGTTGCAAGCGCCGAAGAGTGGGGATGAACCGATCCGTATTGCGCTCTTATTGCCGCTTACGGGCAACGACGCCAACATCGGCCGCGACCTCCTGGACGCGGCTCAATTAGCCTTGTTTGACGCAGCACCCGATGACTTCGAACTCACGCCGCGCGATACCAAGGGTACTCCCGAGGGTGCGCGCGAGGCCGCCGATTCGGCGATGCAAAACGGGGCACAGATAATACTGGGGCCACTTTTTGGTACGTCAGTGCAGGCGGCCGCGTCATCAGCCCGGACCCGCGGTGTTCCAGTCGTTGCCTTTTCAACCGACCGTTCCGTGGCCGGCAACGGCGTTTATTTGCTGGGTATCATGCCGGATCAACAGATCGGGCGGGTGGTTGCTTTCGCGGCGCGCCAGGGACTTGTCCGCTTCGCCGCGCTGGTGCCGGCGAACCCTTATGGCAACGAGGTGATCGACGCGTTGAACCGCGCCACCAACCGCTACGGCGGTGTCGTTGTGCAGGTCGAACAATATGCGCCGCGCGCCAGCGAGTTTCGCGAACCGGTTTTGCGGCTCGCGAATTTTGATCGCCGTCGGGCATCGCTAGAGGCGCAGCGCCAGCGCCTGGCTAACCGCAACGACGCCCTTTCGAAACAGGCCCTACGCCGGCTTGAGGGGCTGGAGACGATAGGCGGATTGCCGTTTGATGCCGTGGTGCTGCCAGAGGGAGGACCAACCCTGCGCCGATTGGCACCGTTGCTCGCGTTTTATGACATCGACCCCGACAAGATTCGCTTCATCGGAACCGCATTGTGGCAGGAAGCGACTGTGGGCCGCGAGCCGAGCCTGGTCGGGGGCTGGTTCGCTGCACCACCGCCGGCGCAAAGTGCTACATTCTTGGCTCGCTTTGCAGAGATTTACGGGCGTCGCCCGCCGCGCATAGCCACTCTCGCTTACGATGCCGTCGCGCTCGCGGTGGCACTGACGCGTGGGCCTGCGGGCCCCGATTTTTCTCAAGCGGCGATCACGAGCCTCAGCGGATTTGCAGGCGTTGACGGCGTATTTCGCTTTCGGCCCGATGGAATACCTGAGCGCGGCCTCGCCGTCGTCGAAGTCGAGGCCAACGGATTCCGTGTGATTAGCCCCGCACCACAGACCTTCGAGCGGGTAACAAATTAGCTTGCGCCCCAAAAGGGAGCGCAAGAGCTTGCATCGCGTACAAGGGTCGATTTCAGATTTACGTAATGAGACGGCCAATGATCGCGTTGAGCACCGGCCGGCCTGTAGCGGTAACCCGCAGCCCTGCATCGTCGCATTCGATTAGGCCGGCGTTTGCAAGGTCGGCTAATTCGGTGGTGGCGCAGGCGTCCTCTACGTCGGTGCCGAAGCGCTCCTGAAAACGCACCCGCGAAATGCCCTCGACCGCGCGCAGCCCGAGAATAAACAGCTCCTCGACTTCGCTTTGGCGCTCGAGCGAGTCTCGCGCCTCGGTACCGTCCCCGCGCCGCCGTACGGTATCGCCCCAGGTTTCCGGGTTGCGGTACTGACGGGTTGCGGTTCGTATGCCGTCGAGCGTGAGCCTACCGTGGGCACCGGGGCCAACCCCGACATAGTCACCGCCACGCCAGTAAGTGAGGTTGTGGCAGCATTCGTGGCCGAGCCGCGCGTGATTGGACACTTCGTAGGCTGGCATATCGGCGGCTTCGCAAATCTCCTGCGAAACCGCATAAAAATCTGCCGCATCGTCACCATCAACGCTCTCAAATTCCCCAGCCGCTCGCGCGCGATGGAATGCGGTGCCCGGCTCGACCGTAAGTTGATAGAGCGAAAGATGCATCGGCAGGCGTGAGATATTGGTCCGCAAAGCTTGGCGCCACTCATCGGCGTTTTGGCCGGGCAGGGCATAGATCAAATCGCAGGACACCTCGGCGAACAGCGCCCGTGCATTGTCGAGCGCAACGCGCGCGGTATCGGCTGAATGGTCGCGTCCAAGAAACCTGAGCGCGTCATCGTCGAAGCTTTGTACTCCGAGAGACAGCCGTGTGACCCCGGCACCCCGAAACCCATCGAAGCGTCGCCAATCATTGGGATTGGCTTCGAGGTTGATCTCGATGTCGTTTGCGACCGGCCAGCGCGACGCCACGTGCTCAATCAATCGTTCGACTGTCGCTGGAGCCATCAGCGAGGGCGTGCCACCGCCGAAATAAAGACTGGTCACTATTGCCCGTTCGGTCTGGTCGTGAAAATGATCGAGCTCAGTCATAAGGAGCTCGAGCCAGGATCGATCGTCGATGCCCTCGCGAATATGAACATTAAAATCGCAGTAGGGACATTTGGCTCGGCAGAAGGGCCAGTGCACGTAAATGCCGAAACCAGGTTCGCGCAAGCCGATATCGGTCGGCTCAAGAGGCTGTGAAGCAGGCATAAATCAGTTTGCGGAACGCATTGGCGCGGTGGCTAAACGTATGCTTTTCCGCCGGCTCTATTTCGCCGAACGTTTGATCGCGGCCGTGCGGAAGGAACATCGGATCGTAGCCAAAACCAAGCCCGCCGCGCGGGGGCCATACCAGAGAGCCGTCCACCCGGCCCTCTACTGTTTCACAATGACCATCGGGCCATGCCAGCGAAAGTGCCGCCACAAAGTAGGCGCTGCGATCGGCCTCGACACCTAATTCACGTTCGACTCGCGCCATGGCGGCGGAGAAATCACGGTTTGGCCCCGCCCAACGGGCCGAGTAGATACCGGGATCGCCACCGAGTGCCGGCACCACGAGACCAGAATCATCGGCCAGTGACGGCAGTTTTGCGACCTTTGCCGCGGCATGGGCCTTGAGTTCCGCATTGGCGGTGAACGTGGTGCCGGTCTCCTCCGGCTCGTCGAGGCCAAGATCAGCGGCTGCGACAACCTCGAGGTCGAACCCGCCGAGCAGATCGGCGATCTCGGCGATCTTTCCGCGATTGTGGCTCGCGATGACCAGTTTCGGCTGGTCGAAACAACGTCCCACGCCGGTTAACTCAACTTCAGAACGCGTCGTTGCTCCGTGACGAGTTCGGCAATTCCGGCCTTGGCCAGTTTGAACAGCGTTTTGAACTGCGCCTCGGAGAACGGCGATTGTTCGGCCGTTCCCTGTATTTCGACGATGCCGCCACGTCCAGTCAGGACAAAATTAGCATCCGCACCGGCGTTGGAATCCTCGTCGTAATCAAGATCCAGCACGGCGACGCCGTCATAGATACCGCAGGACACGGCCGCGACCTGATCCGACAGCGGCAACGCGTCGAGATCGCCGGCTTCGACGATCCCTTGAAGGGCGATATGGAGCGCGACATACGAGCCCGTAATTGCCGCGGTTCGTGTTCCGCCATCTGCCTGAATGACATCGCAATCGATGCGGACCTGACGTTCCCCCAACGCTGCCAAATCCGCTACGGCACGAAGGCTACGGCCGATGAGGCGTTGGATCTCTTGGGTGCGACCCGATTGTTTTCCACGCGCGGCCTCACGATCAGTCCGGGTGTTTGTCGAGCGCGGCAACATGCCGTATTCGGCAGTGACCCAACCGCGCCCGGTATTGCGAAGAAACGGCGGCACCCGCTCTTCAACACTCGCGGTGCACAGCACATGCGTATCGCCGAATTGAGCCATACAAGAGCCCTCGGCGTGCTTGCTCACACCGGATCTTAACGAAATTTGCCGTAGTTCATCGACCTGGCGCCCGGAGGGGCGTTTTAGCATTGATTTTTTTGGGGTGGTCATTGTCATGGTTTGATTTGCCATCGTTTGTGGGTCGCAGGATACAGGATTACCGTGGCGCCCTGAGTTAGATTATTTCCAAGAGATCGCTCTTACCAAACATTGAGCACGCGTTGACGCTGCTAAAAGCGGTTACCATATTGATGTGCCGAGTGTATTGAACGTAGCACGATGTCGTGGCGCTCGAGTGAAACCATATACTGTGACTGAAGTATGACCGAAGCCAGAGCAGATTTGGCGACACGTCGGGTCGTCGAAGACCTGAACGAACGGTCGCGCGAGATCTTTCGCAATATTGTCGATGCCTTCGTCGAAACCGGCGAACCCATAGGCTCGCGCACGCTGGCAAAGCGGCTAAACATGAACCTTTCGCCAGCATCGATCCGTAACACGATGGCCGATCTCGAGGAACTGGGATTGCTGTTCGCGCCGCACACCTCGGCAGGCCGATTGCCCACCGAGCTCGGGCTTAGGTTTTTCGTCGATGGAATTCTCGAGCTCGGCAATCTGTCTGCGGAAGAACGCAGTAACATCGAAACGCTTTGCGTCGCCAGCGGGCGCAGCCTCGAAGAGGTGTTTGGCGAAGCAACGACGATGCTGGCGGGGCTCTCGCATTGCGCCGGATTGGTTATCGCCCCGAAACGCGATAGGCCGATCAAGCACATCGAGTTCGTGAGCCTCGACGCACATCGCAGCCTCGTCGTCCTAGTTGCCGAAGACGGGGGCGTCGAAAACCGTGTAATCGATTCTCCGGTTGGCGTTACCCCATCGGATTTGACCGAGGCAACCAACTACTTGAACGCCCGCATCCGCGGCAGTACGCTCGACGAAACGCGTGAACAACTACGCCAGGAACTCGAGAGCGCCCGCAGTCAACTTGACGAGGTGACCTCCCGCGTGGTCGAAGCAGGGCTCGCATCATGGGGTGGCGAGGACCACACGACGCTCATCGTGCGGGGGCAGAGCAAGTTGCTCGAAGACGTAAGAGCGGTCGAAGACCTTGAACATATCCGGCTCTTGTTTGACGCCCTCGAAACCAAGAAAGGGCTCGACCGCCTGATTGAGCTGACTACCGATGCTGAGGGCGTACGCATCTACATCGGCTCCGAAAATGAACTTTTTGGATTATCCGGCTGCTCGCTGGTGGTTGCCCCCTACCACGATAGCCGCGACCAAATCGTCGGTGCCATCGGCGTCATCGGCCCGACCCGAATCAATTATGGCCGCATCATTCCGATGGTCGACTACACGGCCAAAGTCATCGGCGGTTTGATGGGATAATGTTTGGCAAAGGGACTTGTAGCTAACCTATGAACGACTCCAAGAACGTGGCAAAACCGGTCAACACGCCAAACGACGGCGTGGAAACCGAACCCATGACGTCGCCGGGTGTGTCAAGTAAAGCGGATGACGGTATTCAGGAAGCGCAGGCAAGCGAGACCACCGCCGGCGCCACAACCAATAGCGCGGCACCATCTGAAACGACGCCCAACGACCTCAACTCGATTGACATCGCAGCGCTCGCCGAAGCGGCGGCTGGCCTCGATAATCGAGCCCAGGCGCACGATGCATTTGATGGCTTAGCCGATACCGTTGAGGAGGACACAGAACCCTCCGTCGAAGACCAGATTGCGGAGTTGAGAGACCGGCTATTGCGGGCAATGGCTGAATTGGACAACACCCGCAAGCGCGCGGAGCGAGATCGCCAGGAAGCCAACAAATATGCTGTCACCGGCTTCGCGCGCAGCGTCCTATCCGTGGCCGACAATCTTCGGCGCGCGATCGAGTCGGTTTCCGACGACGAGCAGGAGAATGAAACCATCAAATCTCTACTCGCCGGCATTGAAATGACCGAACGAGAACTTCTTAAGGTGTTTGAGCAGCAAGGGATCAAGTCGATCGATCCGCTGGGTGAGAAATTTGATCATAACTTTCACCAGGCAATGTTCGAGGTGGACACCAGCGGTCAGCCTCCTGGCACCATCGTCCAGGTAATGGAACCCGGTTACGTCATTGCCGATCGCCTATTGCGTCCAGCCATGGTTGGGATCGCCAAAGCCAAGTCGGGCGGAGACACGCCAGCAGATCCACCAAATGACGCGCAAAGAATAGACACCAAAGCGTAGCGGCGGTTGACGCCCCTCTAGCTGGGCGCGCGGGTCCTGCGCTGAGGCTTTCTCGAATTTTCAGGGGCGAATAGGAACGGCCCGGTTGGGTCGTGCGTCTTGTACCTGACCTGAGCCCGGCTTCGCTGGTCGACCGCATAGCAATAAACGCAGCCATGGGGACACGTGTCGTATTCGCCAATATCGCGCAACTCGTGGCACGCGCAGCCCGCACGGTTGCCCTTCTCTCGCGCGTTGATGCGCACCCGGCAACGCGGCTTAGGCGCTTGGCATCGACGCACCGCGCCGGTTGTATGCACCCCGACATGAACGCCTGCTGTGAACAAACGCTTAGGCGCATCCCATGCCTGCGCGCGATCGCCGCCAGGTCGTTCGTTAGGTCGCGTTTGAATTGAGGGATTTCGTCGTTCCACGCGAACCC
>CAUZWH010000140.1:0-7670 GCA_963583675.1 Alphaproteobacteria bacterium | reverse complement strand
ACTGGTACCGGTCGGCAAAGCTTATTTTGGCTTCACCGATGAAGAGCTCGCCCAGCTCGACAGCTGGGTGCGCGACCACACCACCGATCGCTTTGGCCAAGTGCGCCAGGTCGAATCGACCCTGGTCGTCGAAGTCGCGTTCGATAGCGTCAACCGTTCGACCCGGCACAAGTCCGGCGTCGCGATGCGCTTCCCCCGCTTCCACCGCATCCGCTGGGACGAACCCGCCGCTGAAGCCGACCAATTGGCAACTCTAGAAGCGCTGATCGAAAGCTGATGCTCCTGGAATCCCCTCACCCCACCCCTCTCCCACAAAGGGGAGAGGGAGCTGACCGTGCGCACCGCAGGTTCCCTCTCTCCTTGAGGGAGAGGGGTAGGGTGAGGGGGCTCGCCGCAGGCGGCGTCAAACAATGACTCCACCGATCACCCTTCATCTGATCGCCGTCGTCCCGGCGCTGCTGGTCGGCACTGTCGTCCTGTTCATCGAGAAGGGCACCCCGTTCCACAAAGCCCTGGGACGGATCTGGGTCGCGCTAATGCTCGTGGCAGCGATCTCGTCGTTCTAGGTTTTCGAGATTCGCGACGGCGCCGGACCAAGCCCGATCCATCTGCTATCGATCTGGACGCTGATTGCCCTCGGCCTGGCCGTCTACCACATCCGCCGCAGCAACCGGCGCGCCCACCGCGGTTTCATGATCGGTACCTATCTCGGATTGATCGCAGCCGGCATCTTTGCCGCAGCCCCCGGCCGCTTGCTCGGCAATCTGCTATTCGGCGGCTAGTGGTCGCGTTGCTCGACGGCAGCCTGGGGGTTATCCTGACTCCTAGTAGATGTCGGGGTCGCCGACCGCCCCTCCAGTAAACCCGGTCGGTGGATTTCAGCGGAGGAAGCGGCCATGACATCGCCTAAAACGTCATCTCAAAAAAACGCCTACGACCTGATCTTGCGCGGCGGCCGCGTCGTCGACCCGGCCCAGCGCATCGACAAGGTCATGGACCTCGCCATTCGCAATGGCGAAATTGCCGCGCTGAAACCGCGTATTCCCGCCACCGGGGCCCAAGCGGGTGCAAAGTCGATCGATGTCTCCGGCAAGCTCGTGCTCCCCGGCTTGATCGATGCCCACGCCCACGTTTACGAGCACGGCACGACACCGTTTGGCGTCAATCCCGACATTCCCGGGGTTCGCTCCGGGGTGGCCGTCCTGATTGACCAGGGGTCGTCGACGCCCTTTACCTTCCCCGGCTTCAAGAAATTCATCATCGAACCCTCGGCCAACGAGATTTACGCGTTCATGTCGATCTATCTCGGCGGCGGCCTGTTCGCCAACATGCACTCCGACTGGCTCGCGCCGCACAACATCGACGTCGGCGTCGCGGTCGATATGATCAAGGCCAATCGCGACCTCATCCGGGGCGTCAAGGTGCAAACCGAGGTTGGCACCTATTCGCGCTGGAAGCTCAAAACCCTGGAACTCGCGATCGAAGCCGCGCGCGAAGCCGGCGTCCCCGTCTACATGCACCTCGGGCATCTATTTCCCATTGCACGCGGCAAGAAAGTCGATCCGATCAAGCTGGTGCGCGAAGCTACTGCGATGCTCGATGCCGGCGACATCATGGCCCATCCTTTCAGCCGCGATCCCGGTGCCTTTGTGATGAACAACGGCAAGGTTAATCCCGCGATCCGAAAAGCGATCGACCGCGGCGTCAAAGTCGATGTCGGGCGCGGCTCTCATTTCAGCTTCGATACAGCCCGGGCCGCACTCGACGGCGGCATCGTTCCCGATACCTGTGGCCTCGACATGCACGGCATCAACATTCGGCCCAACGGCATGCTAACCAATCGCGACAAAATGATAGCCGCCGGCACCGGCCGGGTTGACGCGGTCGATCTCAAGCGGCCGGTGGTATCGATCAGCCTGCCGCACGCCATGACTGAACTGCTTGCCCTCGGTCTGCCGCTCACCGACGTCGTCCGCATGGTGACAGTAAACGCGGCCCGAATGATTGGGCGGCAACGCGCCCATGGATCTCTGCGTGTCGGGCGCACCGCCGACGTAACCGTGATGAACGTTCACGAGGGCGAGTGGACGCTTCACGACTTCCACGGCGGCTCCGCGCCAGCGACGCAACGCTTGGAACCGGCCTTCGTCATCCGCCGTGGCAAGAAATACAAAGCCGACGTGCGGGTCGCTGAGTCCGTCGCCAGCGAAGCCACCACGCCGCTCTACAAGGCCTTCGCCGCATAAATATGACCGCGCCTTGGTATCCGCTCCCCAGTCTCGACCTGCCGGTCGATCGCACCGATTCGCCGGCCACCTCAAGGTTCGTCGAAGCCAACGGCATCACCGTCCACGTTGCCGAGGCCGGCGACGGGCCGCCGCTGGTCCTACTTCATGCCCTCGGCTGGGATCACCGCCAATGGGAACATCATTTCGCCCACTATGCGGCAAACTACCGCGTGTTCGCGATCGATGTGCGGGGCCACGGCAAAACCACAGTTGCCCCCGGACCCTACAGCCTCGAGCTGTTTCGCGACGACTTGCTGGCAACCTTCGACGCCCTCGGCCTGGCCAGCGCCGCTGTCGTTGGGTTTTCGCTCGGCGGCATGATCGCCCAGTATTTCACGGCAGCTGCGCCAGCCCGTGTTGCCGCGCTCGCTTTGATCAGCACGGTGTGCCGGACTGATCCGGCATTGCGTCAGGTGATGGAGGAGCGGATTGCCGCCAACCAGGCCAAAGGGCCGCGCGCCGCGGCTGAAACCGTTGCCAAGACATTGTTCTCCGAACCGTTTCGCGGGGCCGAGCCTGAATTTCTCGAAAAGTTCTACGCTTGGCGCGTAGCCAGTCCGCAAGATCCCATCTTCGAATCGATGCGCGCCACCTTCTCGCTCGACATCTGCGACGCGCTGCCTGCGTTCACCATGCCCTGCATGGTCGTAGCCGGCGCCGCCGATGCGGCCACCACCCCGGACAACGTCGCCCGATTGGCTGATGCAATCCCCGGCGCCACCTTCCAAACAATCCCCGATAGCGGCCACTTAATCCCAATCGAGCAACCCGCCGCCTTCCGTGCCTGCCTCGACGGCTTTCTCGCTCAGCACTATTCGGCAGATTGAAACTAGCTTAGGACGCGCGTTTGCGTTTCTTCTTTGGCGCCGCTTGAGCCGCGCGATAGGCATCGCTCGCCCACGGTTGTAGGACCGCCCAACTCGTGAACGCATTCTTAGGTGCCCCGTAGTAGGGCATCTTGCCGTATTTCGTTAACCCTTCGCGCTCGTAATCCGGGCGGTTTTCATCGTCCGCTTTGAAATAGAGTTCACCTGCTCGTGTGATCAACGCAAACATCGAGCCCTCGCAAAACACGCCCAAACCGCCGAACATAGCTTTGCTGGTCACCGCGCCAAGTGGGGCGCACAGCTTGGTTAAGGCCGCGAGAACGTCTTCTTTGGTCTCTGTCACGCTCCCGCCGTTAGCGGTTTTCGAGAAGCTCGACTTCGATGAACACAAACTCATAATCGTTGGCGTTGATGACGTCGTGTTCGACACCGGGCGGGCGATTGTAGGGCCGGCCGGTGACGAGTTCAGCGTCGCGTTCACCGTCGGGCTCGACCAGGCGCAACGTGCCCGTTGTCATCGGCACCACGACATAATCGTATTGGTGGGTGTGATAGCCGGTCGCCGCGCCCGGCGCGAACCGCCATTCGGTCACCCGCACCCGCTCGTCTTCGAGTTGAACCGTCGGCACCGCTTCTACTGTACTCATCCCGCTATTCCTCCCTCAGTCCATAGCTCGCTTGAAATCCTCTATAGCGCCGATGTGCGCAGTCGGCGACTCCAACCCCGCCTCCATGGTGTGCAGCGAAACATAGGTCGCGCCGTGCCGGCGCCACCAATTCGCATCCGCGACCCACGCATCAAGCTCACGGCCCGCGATCGGAATCCGCGCTTCGATGCCGATCTCATCGATCGACCGTCCAGCCTCAGTCGTGTACCGGCGTAGATCGTCGATTGCCGCCGCACTCTCGGCACCGGGTGATCCCAGCACATACCAACCATCGCAGAGGCGCGCGACCCGCCGCAGCACGGGCTCGGCGTGGCCACCGCACCAGATCGGAATCGGTTGCTGCAACGGGCGCGGGTTAACACCGGCGCCGCCGATGCTGTGCCACTCGCCGGCAAAGGAAACCACGTCCTCGGTCCAATACCGCCGCAGCAGCTCGATTTGCTCGTCGATGCGCCGGCCGCGGTTGGTAAACACAGCCCCGAGCGCCTCATATTCGAACGCATTCGGGCCCACCGCGACCCCAAGGCGCAAGCGTCCCTTGCTCAACACATCGACCTCGGCGGCCTGTTTGGCGACCAGCGTCGTCTGCCGTTGCGGCAACACGATGATGCCGGTGAACAGCTCGATACGCGACGTAACCCCAGCGAGAAAGCCGAACAGAACGAACGGTTCGTGGAATGCGTGACGGTGGGTGTAGCGAGCGCGCTGGCCGGCTGCGCTGCCGGCATTGGCGCCAAGCACGTGGTCGTAGGCCACCAGATGGTCGTAGCCGGCCTCCTCGGCCGCCACCGCAAACGCGCGAATCGCACCCCTGTCGTTATCGATTTCGGTGGTGGGGAAAACCGCTCCGATCCGCATAGCGCCTCCACAGGCCAGTCTAGTCGACGCGATCGTTCGTGTCAGGTCTGCTGGCGACGGACCGATTGCCGCAGCCCATGGCGTGGGACATAATCAGCAAAATCACAATCCGCGACGCCAGCCACGGATGCTTCCTTGCAAAGCTCTCCGTCGCGTGTCGCCCATCTGGGACGGACCCTTATGAAAGCAGTTGTTGGTCGCTCGCTCACCTATATCGATGGCAAATGGCTCGAAGGCAATCCGCCGGTTCTCGGACCCATGACCCACGCCACTTGGCTGGCGTCGTTCGTGTTTGATGGCGCCCGCGCATTTGACGGCTACGCCCCCGATCTCGATCTGCATTGCCACCGCTGCGTTGAGTCGGCCGAGAATATGGGTCTGAGCGCGGTGGTTGACGCCGTCGAGATAGAACGCCTGTCCTGGGAGGGCATTCACCAGTTCCCCGACGACGCCGAACTCTACGTGCGGCCAATGTTTTACGGCACCGAGGGTTTCATGGTGCCGGAGCCTTCCGCCACCGCCTTCATGCTGTCGGTCTATGAGGCGCAAATACCCGATGGCGAACAGGGCTTCACCGCCTGCCGCACGACGCGCAAGCGGCCGCTCCCCGAAATGGCGCCGACCGATGCCAAGTGCGCCGCGCTCTATCCCAACGTCTCACGCATGTTTCGCGAGGCCACCGCAAAAGGCTTTGTTACCGCGGTGGTGTTCGATCACTGGGACAACGTCGCCGAGTTCGCCAACGCCAATCTGTTCATGGTCAAGGACGGCATCGTTCATACACCTGAGATCAATGGCACCTTCCTCAACGGGATCACCCGGCAACGGGTCATCAATTTGCTGCGCGAGAGCGGCACCGAGGTCCGCGAACGGGTGATAAAATATGAAGAATTGCTCGACGCCGACGAAGTATTCAGTTCGGGCAATTGGGCCAAGGTGCAAACCTGCTCGCAGATCGAAGAACAACATTTTCAGCCCGGACCAATGTTCCGCAGCGCGCGCGAGGGCTACTGGGCCTGGGCGCGAACAACACCGCGTAAGTAACCGCAGAAAGGCGGCACTTGATGGGAGATAGTCTGTCCGGCCGAACCGTCGTCATTACCGGAGGCGGGCGCGGCTACGGTGAATTCATGGGCGTAGCGGTCGCCCGCGAAGGCGCCAACGTCGTCCTCACCGCGCGCACCTTGTCCGAGTGCGAGGGCGTGGTAGCCCGGATCCGCGCCGAGGGTGGCGAAGCGCTCCCCGTGCAATGCGATGTCGCATCCGAAACCGACATTCAGGCGATGGCCGATGCAACGATCGCTGCCTACGGCAAAATCGACGTGCTCGTGAACAACGCCGGTCACCCCGGATCGGTAGAAGCGTTCGCCGACATTTCCGCGACCGATTGGGGCGACACCTTCGACGTCAACGTCAAAGGCATGTTCATGGGCGCCAAAGCCGTGCTGCCGGCAATGCTCGAGCGCGGCGATGGCCATATTATTAACGTCACCTCGTGGACCGCTCATCCCGGTTTCCCGTTCGTGCGCAGCATCCCCTACACCGTGTCGAAGTTTGCGGTCGATGGGATGACGCACGTGGTGTCACTCAAGCTCAAGGACACCGGCGTCCGCTATAATGCGTTTTCGCCGGGGCTCGCCGAAACCCGGTTCCTGTCAGGCATGCCGCCGGGCTATCTCTCGGGACGCGAGGTGCAAACGCCGGAACATGTCATGGAGCCGATCGTCCACATGCTTACCTCGCCCGACATCGGCAATGGCGTCATCTTCGACGTCCTCGGCTGGCTCCGTGAACAGGGGCTATACGACAAATACAGCTTCATTCACGACTAAGGAGCACGGTCATGGGTCTCAGTGTCGACGACGTACTCGGGCAGATCGCTGCCTGGCATGGCGAACGTCCGCTCTATAAGGAACGGATGTGGGCCGCTCTCATCAGCGGCGAACTGAGCCTCGATCAACTGCGCGAGTTCGCGCGCCAGTTCGGCATCATCCCGATGCACAATCACAATTATCACGGCCGGCTCTACGTGATTTGTCCGGATCCGGTGTGGCGTTCAAAGATTGCCGAGGTCTGTTACGAGGAAGGAACCGGCCGACTCTATGCCTATGGTGTCCCCCACTGGAAGCTCTTTATGAATTTCGGCAAAGGGCTTGGCCTCAGCGAGGACGAGTTGTGGAACCCGGAATACATTCCCGCGGCCCGCGCGTTCAAACCCTATTACAGCGCGCTCTGCGAGAGCACCTTCCTCGAAGGCGTATCGGCGCACATGCTCGGCGGTGAGGCGATGGCACCGGGAACGTTCTCAAAAATCGCCGAGGGGTTCCGCAAAAATCACGGCCTCAACGATGAGCAACTGGCGTTCTGGATTGTCCACGATACCGCTGACGCCGAGCACTCCGATGTCGGCCGCGATCTGCTCGAAGAGTTCGCCCCGACCGAGGCCGACCGCAAACTCGTGCTGCTGACGGTGAGGCGGCACATGGGCGTGGCCTTCCACCTCTACGACCAGATCTACGAGGCCGTCCAAACCATCAATTAGGCGGCACCAACCCCCTCACCCTAACCCTCTCCCCAAGGTCGCGCTGTGCGCACGCAAAGACAAATGCCCTCTCCCATGAGCGGGAGAGGGTTGACTGACTCCTACATCCCCTGCCAGTCACCCGCTTGCTCGAAGGCGTGAGCAGCCCGGTAGATCGTCGCTTCGTCGAAATGCTTAGCCACCAGCATGGCGCCAATCGGCAGACCGTCGACCTTGCCGCACGGCAGCGATAGCGCCGGATGGTGGGTGAGATTGAACGGCGGCGTGTTGACCACGCCCGCGAAGGCGATCCTGGCAAACACTTCGGGCGCAATATCCGCGGGTGGTAGTTTGTTTGGCAACACCGTGAAGGTCGGCAGCAACAGCAAGTCCACCTCCGACAGCGCCGCGTCATAGGCTTCGCGCAACCGTCGCGAGATGTTTAGCGCCTTGGCGTAGTAGCGGCCGTGAAACGCCTGCGACACGAAGTGGCCCATTAGCAGACGAA
>CAUZWH010000139.1:0-7755 GCA_963583675.1 Alphaproteobacteria bacterium | reverse complement strand
GGCTTCCTCGATGATCGTGCTCGGCCTGCTCAAGACGCATCTCCCTCGCGGCCACGGGCCAGCGGGCGGCCGGGTGATCCAAGCATAAACGTCGAAGAGCTATTGGCGATTGGCTTTTCGAGATCGCCGTGGTGGGCGAACGCGCGCACAAAAGCGATGTTGCGGGTCAAGCGGTAGCATTCAGCCTCGGCGATTACCGCTTCGCGCTGGCTTGGCGGGCGCAAATAGTTGATGCGCAAATCCAGGGTGGCGATCGAAGGCGGTTTTTCCAGAGCGAGAAACACCGCCAGGCCGCTGGCCGAATCGATCAACGTCGTAATCGCGCCGCCATGTAGAAATCCTTCATCATGGTTGCCCACCAACTTGGCCTGCCACGGCAGCTTGAGTGTGGCTTTTGCAATGGATGCCGTTACGACTTCGATGCCCATCGCCGCGACGTGCGGGACCACGGATGCAAAACGCTCCGCCATAGCGACATAGGATGATGCGGGGGAGACGTGGCTTTCACTCATCGTTGCAACACGTTTTCAGATAACCTTTGGTAATTGGGCCCCTAGTCTAGCCGGGTTTGGCCATTTGCAGCGCTATGCTCTTCTGGCAGCTTGGCCATGGGCTCCAAATCACCTATATCCGTTGGACACCTGGAGGAAGACCAATGTCGCAAGCCGCCGTCGCCGAGCCCAATCTCGGCCCGTTGCCTGAGTGGGATCTTACAGACCTTTACAGCGGCCCTGACTCTACGGAAATAGCAGGTGAATTTGATCGTCTGTCGGACGATATTGCGACTTTCAAAAAACGCTTTGAAGGTGGAGTGGCCGACCTGAAGCCGGCGACGTTTGGATCGGCGATCGGCGACTTTGAAGCGATCCAGGAGCGGCTTTGGCGAATTGGGAGCTATGCGCAGCTGCTCTACGCTACCGATATGACCGATACTGCGGTCGGCCAGTTTTCTCAAAACACGCGTGAGAAACTCAACGATCTGAGTGCGGATTTGTTGTTTTTCACGCTCGAACTGAATCGGATTAAAGACGCTGATCTCACGCCGATGCTGGAGGATGTCAGCGTTTTGCACTATGCCTCCTGGATCCGCAACACCAGGCTGTTTCGAGATTATGAGCTTTCCGATGAGCTCGAGCGCCTTTTGCACGACAAGGAGGTGTCAGGCCGAGGCGCATGGCTGCGGCTGTTCGATGAGACCAGCGCGGCGCTCCGTTTCGATATTGGCGGCAAAGCGCTTACCAGTCAGGAAGCGCTCAACCTGCTGTCAGACAAGGATGAAGCAATACGCAGGGGCGCGGCCGAGGAAATCGGACGCGTGTTCGACAAAAATGTGCGCGTGTTCGCCTTGATCACCAACACGCTGGCCAAGGACAAGGAGATCGACGACCGCTGGCGAGGGTATCCGGCACCGAACGCGGCCCGGCATTTGTCCAACCAGATCGAGCCGGAAGTGATCGACGCGTTGACCGAGGCGGTTCAGGCAGCGTATCCACAACTCTCCCACCGCTACTACCAACTTAAGGCCGAGTGGCTGGGCAAGAAAAAGCTCGCCCACTGGGACCGAAACGCGCCGCTTCCTGATGATGATGACCAGGCGATCAATTGGATCACCGCGCGCGACACGGTCCTAAACGCTTACCGTTCCTTTTCCGGCGAGTTGGCTGACATTGGCGGCCGGTTTTTCGAAAATGCATGGATCGATGCGCCGGTTCGTCCGGGCAAGGTTTCCGGTGCTTTCGCTCATTCGACGGTACCGAGCGCGCATCCCTATCTGTTGTTGAACTATCAGGGCAAAGCACGCGACGTGATGACCCTGGCGCACGAACTCGGGCACGGTGTACATCAGGTTTTGGCGGCGCCGCAGGGTGCTCTGCTCGCCGACACACCCCTCACCCTAGCTGAAACCGCTTCAGTATTTGGCGAGCAGCTCACTTTTCGTGCGTTATTGGATGCTGAATCGGATGCCCGGTTGCGCCGCGTGATGCTGGCCGGAAAAGTTGAAGACATGATCAATACGGTGGTCCGCCAGATTGCATTTTATGAGTTTGAGCGACGGGTCCACGACGAACGTGGTTCGGGTGAGTTAACCGCGGAACGGATTGGTGAGATATGGCTCCAAGTGCAGATCGACAGTCTTGGACCCGCGTTCACATTCGATGACAGCTATAGGCACTATTGGAGTTACATCCCTCATTTCGTTCATTCTCCGTTCTATGTTTACGCCTACGCGTTCGGCGATTGCCTGGTTAATTCGCTTTACGCCGTTTATCTCGACGGCACCCCGGATTTTGAAGCCAAGTATCTGGAAATGTTGCGCGCCGGCGGTACGCTAGGCCACCGCGAACTGCTGGCACCGTTCGGTCTCGACGCGACGGCTCCGGATTTCTGGGCCCGCGGGCTTGACGTCATCAGCGGCTTTATCGATGAACTGGAAACGAACTAGCGTGCGCGCCGAGGCCTAGCGATGGCGCGCACGCCCGAACAGGATCGTCTCTCTCAGCGCCTTAAGCGATACGCACAGGTGTCGAGCGCGGTCGGTGGCCTGGCCGCCCGCGTTGCTGGTGATCGTGTATTGGGTCGGCAACCTAACAAGCAACGCAATGCAGAGGAATTGCGGCGCGCGCTCGGGGGGCTGAAAGGCCCGTTGATGAAGGTGGCGCAGATCATGTCGACAATCCCCGACGCGCTGCCGCGGGAATACGTCGCTGAGCTCGCTCAGCTTCAGGCCAATGCGCCGGCAATGGGTTGGGCGTTCGTAAAACGGCGGATGGCTTCCGAACTCGGACCGGGTTGGCGTAAGAAATTCAAAGCGTTCGAGCAAGAAGCGGCAGCGGCGGCATCGCTTGGTCAGGTTCACCGGGCCGTGACGTTGGATGGTGAGGACATCGCATGCAAGCTTCAATATCCGGATATGGCATCGGCCGTCGAGGCTGATATTAGCCAACTCAAGTTGGTGTTCGCGATCTACCAACGCTATGACCGCAGCATCCAAACCGCGAACATCCATGGCGAGATCGCTGACCGGCTACGCGAGGAGCTCGATTATGAACTCGAGCTTCTCCACCAGACGCTGTATGGCGAAATGCTCAAGTCGGTTGCTGAAGTTCATGTCGCCGAGCCGGTTCCGGAGCTCTCGACCCGGCGCCTGCTAGCGATGCGTTGGCTCGAGGGGCGACCGTTACTTGAGTTCAAAGACGCGGCGATCGAGGTTCGCAACGCCATTGCCCACAACCTTTTCCATGCCTGGTATGTGCCATTTTATCGCTTCGGCGTTATCCACGCTGACCCCCACCTCGGCAACTACTCGGTGCGTGACGATCACACTATTAATTTGCTCGATTTCGGTTGTGTTCGCATTTTCGACCCGAAGTTCGTGGGCGGCGTGATCGACCTCCATCGTGCGTTGACGACCGATGATCGTGATCTTGCGGTGCACGCCTACAAGACCTGGGGCTTTGAAAACCTTTCGCACGAAGTAATCGATACGCTCAATCTTTGGGCTGAGTTCGTTTATGCACCCTTGCTTGAGGACCGCCCGCGGCGCATTCAGGAGTTTGAGTCAGGCGGGGTCTACGGTCTTGAGGTTGCGGAGAAGGTCCACAAACGGCTACGCGACCTAGGCGGCGTGACGCCGCCGCGTGAGTTCGTGTTTATGGATCGCGCCGCGATCGGGCTCGGCGGAGTATTCCTGCACCTGAAGGCCGAGATAAATTGGCACCGCATGTTTCACGACCTGATCGCGGATTACGAGCAGGCAAAACTGGCGCGCCGCCAAGCCCGGACGCTCAAGAAAATTGGCCTGGCACTGCCGTGATTGAACCCAACGTAGGCCGGCCTCCGAGAATCCAATAATCGTGGCGATGTCTGACGACGCATCCCGACGGGCGGGCCACGCCCGCGGGATCGCTTTTTTGCTCGTGGCGATTTTCTGCCTCGGGCTAATGGAGGTGGGGGTAAAGATCCTCACCGAGACGTTGTCGGTGGGCCAGATTCTATGGGCTCGGTTTATGTTCCATTTGATTGGCGCATTACCAATCCTGATCTATCTCGGGTTGCGTTCGGTGGCACGAACCGATCGCCCAGTGTTGCAATGCGTGCGATCCCTGCTTCAGCTATTGGCGACCTTAGGTATTTTTCTTGCGATCGATCGCGCGCCCCTCGCCGAGGCGATCACCGTCCACTATCTGTCTCCGCTTATCGTTACAGCGCTATCGGTCCCCTTGTTGGCGGAACGCGTGACGCTAGGGCGTTGGTTCGCGGTCAGTCTCGGTTTCATCGGTGTGCTGGTTATTCTCCGACCCGGGTTTGCGGGCGCCCATTGGGGGGCCAGCTTTGCGCTGATCTCGGCGGTATCTTATGCCCTCTTTCAGATAACGACGCGCATGTTGGGGTTCACCGATCGCCCGTGGACGACGATGTTCTACACGCCCGTGGTTGGCGCGGTCGTAGCGTCGATCATCGTTCCATTTGTGTGGGTGACCCCGAGCCCACACGAATGGGCGATATTGGTTGCGCTCGGTCTGTTCGCCGGGATCGCTCACTTTATGTTGATCAAGGCATTTCAAAACGCCGAGGCGTCCGGATTGCAGCCTTACAACTATGCACACATCATTTGGGCGTCGTTGTTGGGCTTTATTTTCTTCGGCAGCGTGCCCGAGGTTTGGACGTTGCTCGGGGCAGCGTTGATTGTCGGCGGCGGTTTGTTCGTTCTCTATGGCGACGCGCGGTCGCTAGGTCGGTGATAGGACTGTGAAAGTCTTTACGCGCGCTTGAATGGCTCGGGATTGAACAGTTATTGCGGTTTGATATATTCCGCGGGCGCGGGGATCAAGCCCGCGGCAATCTGCGAGAAACGAAACAATGGCGATGGAAACTCAGCAAAACGAACGGATGTGGATCGCGTTCACACAACTGACAAAATGGTCGGTCGGTCTGATCACCCTGCTTCTGGTGCTCCTCGCGATCGCATTACTCTGAACGCCCTGACACCGTCCGCGCTTCGCACCTAGGTAAATCGATGTCCAAAACGGCTTTAGCCCATAGCTCCAACTGTGCCCGTCGCAACGGCCGACACCATGGATCCGCGATGCCTACGCGTTGTTGCTGGCTTCGTTCGTTATGAGGATTGCCATACCCCGGGAGCGGCGAACGCATGAAAAGCGCGTAGCCGCCTCCCCCGACACAGTTAAGAAATATGTCGATCTCGGATTCGACGTCGTGGTCGAGAGCGGTGCTGGGGATGGTGCTGGATTTTCTGATGGTGCCTTCGAGGCGGCAGGGGCGGCCATCAAGGCTGACGCGGCCGCGACCCTAAGCGATGCCGACATCGTGCTGCACGTCCAACCGCCTTTGATAGAAGGGGAAAACGGGATCGATGAGCTCGCGTTAATGAACGAGGGCACCATTCTCGTCGGGATGCTGGCACCGACCGAGAACGCGGCCCGTATTGAAGCCTACAACAAGTACAAGATCACGGCCCTGGCGCTCGAACTCATGCCACGCATATCGCGCGCGCAAAGCATGGACGCGTTGTCATCACAGTCGAATTTGATGGGCTATCGCGCGGTTATCGATGCGGCCCACGAATTTGCTCGCGCCTTCCCCATGATGATGACTTCTGCTGGCACCGTGGCCCCTGCGCGCGTTGTGGTGCTGGGCGCCGGCGTCGCGGGTCTGCAGGCAATTGCCACCGCGCGTCGGCTTGGCGCGGTGGTCGGTGCGTTCGACGTTCGGCCCTCAGCCAAAGAGGAAGTCGAAAGTCTAGGCGGTCGGTTCATTGAAGTGGAGGACCCGGACGAGACGATCTCCAAAGGCGATGTCTACGCCAAAGAGATGGGCGAAGATTATCAGCGCCGTCAACGCGCGACGCTGCACGGCGCCTTAGCGGATGCTGACATTGCGATCTGTTCGGCACTCATTCCGGGCAGGAAGGCACCGCTGTTGATCACAAAAGAGATGGTTGAGGATATGAAGCCCGGTTCAATCATCGTCGACCTCGCCGCTTCGAGCGGCGGAAATTGCGAACTATCCAAAGAAGGCGAAATGGTCGATATCGGCGGCGTCAAGATTGTCGCGCATCACAATGTGCCGAGTCGTACTGCTGTCGATTCGAGCAGTCTCTATGCCCGCAATCTACTCAATTTCGTGTCCACCTTCGTCAATCGCGACACCAAGTCGATCGACATCGATTGGGACGATGACCTGATCCAGGGAACGTTGCTGACACGCGATGGAGCAGTCGTTCATCCTCTCCTCAAGCAGAACGGCGCGTAACGATGGAAGCTGCGGTAGATCCGTTCATTTTTCGTCTGACGATCTTCGTGTTGGCGATCTTCGTTGGCTATTACGTGGTGTGGAGCGTGACGCCGGCGCTACATACGCCGCTAATGTCTGTGACCAACGCGATTTCCAGCGTCATTATCGTCGGTGCCCTGATTGCGGCCGCGCCCGAGGGGATGAGCGCTGCAAAGATCCTCGGCTTTATTGCCGTCATTCTCGCCGCGATCAATATCTTCGGCGGTTTTGTTGTTACTCAACGAATGCTCCAGATGTTTAGAAAAAGATAGGAGCGACGTGTGACTGGCAACCTTTCTGCCCTGGCTTATCTGATTGCCGGGATCTGTTTCATCATGGCGCTGCGCGGCTTGTCGCACCCTGAATCTGCGCGCCGCGGAAATTTGTACGGCATGGTCGGCATGGTGATAGCCGTGCTCACCACGCTGGCCGCCCCCAATGTGGTCGGCTACGAACTTATTATACTCGGTCTCGCGATCGGCGGTGCGATCGGGACGGTTGTGGCACTCAAGATTCAAATGACCGCGATGCCGCAATTGGTCGCGGCATTCCACAGCCTGGTGGGGATGGCGGCGGTGTTGGTCGCGGCTGCCGCCTATAATTCGCCGGACGCCTATGGCATCGGCACGCCGGGCGATATCAAGCTGGCCTCACGCATCGAAATGTCGCTGGGCGCAGTGATCGGTGCAATCACGTTCTCAGGTTCAGTGGTCGCCTTTGCCAAGCTCCAGGAGCTTGTGGGCAGTGCGCCGTTGGTGTTTCGCGGCCAACATCCGCTCAACCTACTGATCGGTGTGGCGATGGCGGTGGTCGGCGTGAGTTATTGCGTAACTCAATCGCCGGAATGGTTCTGGGTGATGATTTTTTTGTCGTTTCTGATCGGGGTGCTGCTGATCATCCCGATCGGTGGTGCCGATATGCCGGTCGTGGTGTCGGTGCTCAATTCCTATTCGGGTTGGGCGGCGGCGGGCATTGGCTTCACCCTCGAAAACTCTGCCCTGATCATCACCGGGGCACTGGTCGGGTCGTCGGGTGCGATTCTGAGCTACATCATGTGCCGTGCGATGAACCGTTCGTTTTTCAATGTCATCCTCGGCGGATTTGGCGTGGAGGGCGGAGCGCAAATTGCACGCAGTGATCGCGCCGTCAAGGCCGGCAGCGCCGAGGATGCGGGCTTCATCCTGAAAAGCGCACGTTCCGTGATCATCGTTCCAGGCTATGGCATGGCGGTCGCGCAGGCCCAGCATGCGTTGCGCGAAATGACCGACAAGCTGAAGGAGCGCGGCGTATTGGTTCGCTACGCCATTCATCCGGTGGCCGGCCGCATGCCCGGGCATATGAATGTGCTGCTTGCGGAAGCCAATGTTCCCTACGACGAAGTTGCCGAACTCGAAGAAATCAACAGCGACTTTTCGAGTACCGATGTTGCTTTCGTGATTGGCGCCAACGACGTGACCAACC
>CAUZWH010000138.1:0-7756 GCA_963583675.1 Alphaproteobacteria bacterium | reverse complement strand
AGTGGTTCACCTTTCAGGGGCTGATCTATGCCGGCGACGTGGTGAGCGGGCGCCAGAAGATCGTCGATATCTTCGACAAGAAGAACGGCGCGCTGGAATTCATCGTCACCGAGGTATCGCTGACCAATCAGAACAACGAACCCGTCTGCGCGATGAAGAGCGTCGTCGTGGTGCGGAACTAAGGGGGATGGAGCTGTGACGCAATCACCAAGTTTCGCCGACGTAAACGTTGGCGATGCCATCCCGAGCCTGGATAAACCGGCGATTGACCGGGTGCAACTCGCGCTCTATGCCGGCGGCTCAGGCGATCACAATGCGATCCATCTCGACGATGACCGCGCCAAGTCCGGCGGCCTGCCGGGGGTGATCGCGCACGGCATGTTGTCGATGGCGTTCCTCGGCGAACTGGTCGGCAATTGGGTGCCGCAATCGCAAATTCGCGAATTCGGCGGCCGCTTCGCCAGCATCGTCAAACCCGGCGACGTGGTCACCTGCGGCGGCACGATTAAGGCCAAGGATACAATCAACGGCGAGAACCGGGTCGAGGTGGAGATCCATGCCGAGACCGGTGACGGCAACAGGGCAATCGTCGGCAAAGCGGTGGTGGCGCTGCCTTAGGGGCGCCCTGCAGTGCGGGTATTGGAAAGAGGTCATTTCTTACCCTCACCCAACCCTCTCCCCTAAGGGAGAGGGCTCTTGCCCCGCGCACGATAGCCCCCTCTCCCGCAGGGGAGATGGCGGGGGTGAGGGGGCTCAAATGTCCTTCGAGTGCGGTGCGCCTAACCTGACCGACTCACCCCGCGGCCGCCGCCCGCCGTCGCCCGCTCGCCAGATAGACCCCGGCCAGCACCAGCACCATGCCGACGAGGTGATAGAGCGCCAGCGTCTCGCCCAGCAACAACACCGCAAGCCCGGCCGTTAACACCGGGATCGTGTAGAAGAAGGCGCTGGCGCGCACCGGTCCGATGCGGGCGACGCCGATTGTCAGGAACACCAGTGCCAGCACCGATGAACAGACGATGAAGTAGGCCATTGCCGCCAGGCTCGGCAGCGTCACCGCCATGCGCGCATCCGTCAGCAGCAGCTCACCCGCGTATAACGGCGCCATCCCAAGCGCGCCGAACACGGTCGCTGCCAGCGTCATCGCATAGGGCCCAAGACCCGGTGGCACCCGGCGTAACAGCGTGGTGTAGACCGCCCAACTCAGCGTAGCCAATTGGACCAGCAAATCGCCTATCACGAAATCGAACCCGAGCAGCACACCGAAACTGCCGCGCGACACGATCGCCAGCACGCCGATGATCGCCAGCGCCAGGCCGAACCCTTGGCGTAGCGAAATGGTCGATCTGTAGAGCAGCCAGGCGACCACCAGGATCAGCGGGGCCTGGGTCGTGCCGATCACGCCGGTGTTGATCGCGGTCGTGGTTTGCAGGCCGGCATAGATCATGGCTTGGCCGGTCACGACCTGGGTAATGCCGACCACTGCGATCAGCCGCCAGTGTTGGATCACTAGCGGCCATTTTCGGTGCAGCTCGCGATAGACGAACGGTGTCAGCAGTACCATCGCGCCAATCTGGCGCCAGAACACCAGGGCCATAGGCGGCATTTCGTCGTGCATTGCCCGCCCGGTCACGGTGTTGCCGGCAAAGAACAGCATCGACATGGCCACCAGCACATATGGCAGCCAAACAAGTCCGGCCGCAGCGGATTGTGCACCGCTTGAGGGGGGCTGTGGTGTGCTGGTCACGAGTGGGGGTTGCTTCGATCGAGGGCTCGCGTCACATCGCGCTGATGCCGCCGTCGACAACCAGTTCGGCGCCAGTGACGAACTTCGATTCGTCCGATGCGAGGTAGAGCACGGCGTAAGCGACATCGTCGGCCTCGCCGATGCGCCCCAACGGCACTTGGCGGGCGAGCTTGTCACGGCCCGTGTCGCCGCCGGCATGTTCGAGGATCGGCGCCAGCATCGGCGTATCAATAAATGTCGGATGCACCGAGTTGCAGCGGATGCCGGTTGTCTTGCGTGCGCAATGCAGCGCCACCGATTTGCTCAGCAGTCGAACCCCAGCTTTGGCCGAGTTGTAAGCCGCGAGATTGTGCCCGGCGATGATCCCCGACACTGAAGAAATATTGACGATCGAGCCGCCGCCCGACTCCGCCATGGCGGGTATCGCCGTCTTGCAGCCCAGGAACACCCCGTCGAGGTCGACGGCATGAATCCGCCGCCAGTCCTCCAACGTGGTGTCGACGACCGACGCATTCATGGCGATGCCGGCGCTCTGCACGACGATGTGAAGCCCATCAAACACCGCCACGGTTTGCTCGACCGCCGCCTGCCAGGCATCCTCGTCGGTCACGTCGTGTTCGATGAAAAAGCCGTCTTCGCCGATCTCCTCGGCCGCGGCCCGCCCGCCGGCGGCATCGATGTCGGTGATCGCCACCTTGGCGCCCTGAGCGACCAGCAGCCGCGCACACGCCCTACCGATCCCTGACGCCGCGCCGGTAATCAGCGCCACTTTGCCGTCAACTCGTCCCACCGCCGTCTCCCATCAATCTGATTATGCGCGTACCTTATTGCATTCGGGTACCACTGTAGCTTTGCACTTGCGACGCCTTAGGCTGTGACCGATGGCCAGCAATATTGTGGATTGAGTTTATTTGTCACCCCGCGCTCGACGCGGGGGCCAGGAATACGAAACTCGCCGGCACCGATCCTCGCGCGGCCTGACGGATTATTCCCGCCGATCCACGAAGCGGGGGGCCTTGACGCTGGTCTCGAACTCTTTCGCAAGTGTGCCGATCTCCAGCACCGTCACCCCGGGCGTCACTTCGAACTTGACCTTGATCTCGCCCGCGACCTGCTTGGCGACCTCGCCGCCATCAGCGCTACGCGGCACTTCGATTGAGAGCTGCAGCGCGTCATTGCCGTCTGCAGTGGCCACGACTTCGGCCTTAAAGTCGTTCACACGCACATTAGCGAACAAAAAGCCCTCGAATTCGGCGTGGTTGATGTTGACGCCGCGCACCTTGAAGAACCCGGCGGTGCGGTGCGCGTGATGGAAACGGGGAAACACCTAAAGCGCGCCCGCGTCGTCTAGCGGCTCGTCCAGATAATGCACGATGTCGCCGGTGAACCAGCGCAGAAACGGCGTCGCGTTGTTGCAATAAAGCGACGTCATCACCATCGCACCGGGCTCGCCGGGGGCAACGGGTTCTTGGGTGTCGGGGTCGACCACTTCAAAGTCGACGAGATCGGTCCAGATATGGAAGCCGTCATGCGCGGTGTTTCCGAGGCCAGCATCGACACCTCGGTCATGCCCAGCATGTCGAACACCTCCGCGCCCCACATCCGTGATAGTTTTTCGCGTTTGGCCGCCGATAGCGGCTCGGCCGTGCACAGGATCCATTTGACCGAGCCGTTGGCAAGGTCGATGCCCTCGGCCTCGGCCAGGTTGGCGAGATGGACGCCGTAGCTCGACATCCCCATCCACACCGCCGGCTTGAGCATGTCGATCAGTTCAAGCTGCAGTTTGGACGGTGCCGCTGCCCCGGACCCCACCCACGACACCCCGATCCCCATGAGTTGGGTCGCGCGCGCCCACATCTGGCCGGCCGGGTGGATGCCGAGCGGGAAAGAAAGATGGGCCACATTGCCGGGCTTGACCCCGGCCGCTTCGAAGGTGCGCGTGAACCCGACCATGGCGTGGCGAATATCGTCGTAGGTGCGGGGATAGAAGAACGGCTTGCCCGTCACGCCGCCGGAGCGCCAATACTCGCAAATCTCGCTTTGCGGCGCCGGGCAGAAATCGTTGTAGAACTGATCGGTGGTCAGTGTGCGCAGCTCGTCCTTGGTCAGGATCGGGATCTTGCGCCACTCATCGGGGGTCGTCGAGCCGCTCGCTATTGATGTGACTAAGCCGCGGCTTCCAAAACGCCGACTGCCTGGCGCGTTCGACGGCCACCCGTTTGCGCGCGCTCTGGATCGCCGCGATTTCCTCGCGCGAGCCCAGCGTCGTCAGCGGCAGCGAGTAGAGATCACGATGGTTGGCCATATCGTTTGGTGACCGCTTACTCAGCAGCCTTCTTGAGGTAGCCGGGTTCGCCAATCCATCGGCGGTTGGCCGTGAACGAGTCCGGCATCCCACCGGCCTGTTCAGCCTTCAGCATGTCGGCCAGGCGTAGCGATTTCGCTTCCGTGTGCTCGGGGATCTCGTCTAACGCGTCGGCTAGGCCGGCATAGTCGGCACCGACCGGGCACACATCCTGGCAGCGCCGGCAGCCGGTAATAGCGCCCGCTCCGCGCAAGATCGATTGCCACAGGTAAAACGAGTCCTCCGAGCGCAGCATCTCGCGCTGCTTGTCGGCGTCCGACTCACCGATAATGTTGGTAACGTGCTCGGCGAGTTGCGCGAACCCGTGCGGCGAGCGGAAGCGGTCGCAGGCCGGCCAATCACGATCCCAGTGGCCGACCACGTCGCCGGGGCAGGTGTCCAGGCAGCGGCCGCATTCGGGCCCCCGGCACAGCGCAGTCTCCATCGGGGCGTCGACTTCGCACGGCACCGAACACAGCACCGCCGTCAGCAACACGCGCGGACCGTAGTCCGGTGTCAGCAGTTGCAGATTAAGCCCAAGTGTACCCAATCCGGCCTCGACCGCGGCGTGCGGCAACGAGATCAGCGTTGTCAGATGCTGGCCCGGATCCGTCCCGCCATAGCGCCAGGGATCAGTGTGGGTCGGCGGGATGATCACTGCCGGATAACCCTTATCCTCGAGCCAGTAAACCAGCTCGAGCGAGGCTTCCTCCAGCATCGTGAGCGTCAACTCGTCGTTGTAGTATTTGTGGCGGTCGTCCCAGCGCACGATGCGCGAGGTGCCGGCGGTATAGTGCTTAGCCAGCACGATCACCCGGTCGGCGTCGTAGTCGGTGATGTCGGCGAGCTTCATGCTGTCGCCAATCGGCGGTTGGTTGGCGTCGCACGTCGCGCCATCGGCAATGCCAACCAGGTCGACGCCGAGCTCTTTGGCTTTGGCTTTGATCTGATCCGCCGCCAGTGGGGATTTGAAGGCGTCAACCACGGGCCTAGTCCGCAATCCCGGAAATCTTGGTGTCGGCGTCGGCTTCGCGCCGGGCCTGTTCGGCTTTGAATTCCTTGAGCTGGCGGGCAACGATTCCCTGATAGCCATCCGGGCCTACCCAGCGCACGTTCCAATCGTCCAACCCCGCGATGTCGTCGCCGGTTAGCCGGGCCGCTTTGAATCCCTTGCCCTTGGCAACTTTTTCGGGCGTGCGTTCCGGGATGACCTTTTGATTATCGGCCAGATGGGCGTGGTAGTCGTTGCCAACCGGGCACACCGCCAGGCAGCGCGGGCAATCGCCGAACGAGCCGACCACCCGCAACAGACCCTGCCAAAATCCGTAGAGATCGCGCGACTGCGCTAGTTTCTCTTTGGCTGCGTGATCGGCGCCGATGAATTTGTCGAAATAGGCGAGCGCGGTTGAGAAGCCAAACTCCTGCGCCTCTTGCGCACAGGCGCGCTTGTCCAAGCCGAAATGGCGCACCGCATCGGTCGGGCATGAATGCAGGCAGCGGCTGCAGCTCTCGCCGATACAAACCTGCTCGCGCATCGGCGAATCGGGTTCGAGTTCGGCCTCCGTCAACAGGCCGGTGAGATAGATCCGCGGGCCGAATTCCGGTGTCAGGATATTGACCTCGAGGCCGAGCGTGCCGAGCCCGGCTTCGATGCCGAGATGACGTGTCGACAACCGCCCGTAGCTCGCTTTCTTGTAGCTCCAATCGGTCTCCTGTGCGGCCGTGACGAAGCTCGGATGGCCGGCCCGCTCGAGCCACTCGGACAGCCGATAAGCGACCTTGTCCATCTTTCGCAAAACCAGCATGTCGATATATTGCACGGGCACATTGGTCTTGCAGCGAAACGCGCCGACCGGAATGCGTTGCACCACCACCACAACACTCTTGCAGTATTTCGAAATCCGTTCCGGTGTCTGTGGCCAGCGCGGATCCGGCGGAAACGCATTGAGCACGTCGGCACTGGCGATACCGACGAGATCGGCACCCAGGTCGAGCGCCTTTTGTTTAACCTCGGCTGCCGTTATCCCTGCGGTCATGGCGCGACTGTAGCCCACGCCCGGTCGCTGCCCAATAGTGCGATTCTGAGCGCATCTACGTGATGCTCGGCCGAAGCGTCATTGTCGTTAGCGTGGTTCGCTGCCCCGCACACGTTCGAGTTGCGAAACCGTCTGCGAGTCTCGCCCTTGCCTACGTGGTACGGCACCGGACGAATATGTCAGAAACGAGCCGATAACAGGGGGGATGAGTTGTGGAGTTGAATGACGCGCGCTACGCGGATGTCGTCGTTGCCCGGCTTTCGGGCAGGCTCGATCAGAAAACCAGCGACGGCGTCCAGCAGGGCCTTGTGGCACTCGTCGAGGCGGAAACCGGACCGCCCTGTATGACCATTGATCTCTCAGGCATTGAATATATCTCCAGTGTTGGCTTGCGGGCATTGATGGTGGCCGCCAAGAAGTGCAAGCACGCCGAGGGCAAGCTCGTGGTCGCCGCGCTTCAGCCCGTGGTGCTGGAAGTCTTCCAGATCAGCAAGTTCGACAAGATCATCCCGATTTTCGATTCGTTGCGCGACGCGTTGGCGTCGTTCTCCGAAGCGGCGGCAATCGAGCCGGTGGCCAAGTCCGCGTTTCCCTCGCAGTCGGGGAACCCGGCGTGATGGTGACCTTCGAAGATAATGGGGCGGCTTACAACCCGTTCGAGGAATCGCCGGAATCTGACGTGGATGGAACGGTCGAGGAACGCGAAGTCGGTGGCCTCGGCGTCTTTCTCATACGCGAACTCATGGATGACGTTGACTACACCCGCCGCGATGATTGGAACCACTACGAGTTGGTCAAGCACCTGCCGCGCGATGGCGTCGCCGCGTAGGCTAGACGCATCAGACGCCCAGAAACTTCTGCTGTATCTCAGGATTAGCGCGGAGTTCGCCCGACGACCCGGCCCACACCACGCGACCCTTCTCGATAATGTAATGGCGGTCGGCGATCGCGGTTAGTGCGGCGACGTTCTTATCAATTACCAGAATCGCTTGCCCCGCGCGTTTGAGCCGCGCCAGGCAGCCCCAGATTTCTTGGCGGATTAGCGGCGCCAGTCCCTCGGTGGCTTCATCGAGGATTAGCAGTTTGGGATTGGTCATCAATGCTCGGCCGATCGCCAGCATCTGCTGCTCACCGCCGGACAGTTGGTTGCCCATGCTGGCGCGCCGCTCGGCCAATCGCGGGAACAAGCCAAACACCTGGTCCAGGTCCCAGGGCGCGTCGGTGTCGCTATGGTTGGCGGCCGTTGCCACCAGGTTTTCCGCGGTCGTCAAGTTGGGGAAGATCTGCCGGCCCTCGGGCACCAGGCCGATACCTAGTTTGGCGATGCGATGCGGTTGAAGTCCGCGCAACGCCTGGGCGTAAAAGCGAATCGATCCGGTGTGCGGTGGCGACAATCCCATGATTGAGCGCACGGTGGTGGTCTTGCCCATGCCGTTACGGCCCATCAGGGTGACCACTTCGCCTTCGCCGACCTCCAGGCTCATGCCGAACAGCGCCTGGCTGCGACCGTAATAGGTGTCGATTCCGGCAACCTCGAGCATTGGCTCAGCGCCGGGATCCATAAGAAACAGAATCGCGCAAGATTGTCGTCTCAGCCCGACAACAGTCATCAAATCGCCTACGCCGCGA
>CAUZWH010000137.1:0-7759 GCA_963583675.1 Alphaproteobacteria bacterium | reverse complement strand
GAGATTATTGCTGCGGCGCGATCTGACTTGGGCAAGTGCGCCTTCGAGGGGTGGTTTACGGAAGTTGGACTCGTCATCGCCGAGATCGACTTCGCACGTAAAAATTTGCGCCGATGGATGCGCCCGGAGCGCGTCGCGACGCCGCTGGTCGCCCAAGTCGCGACCAGCAGAATACTTCGCGAACCGCTCGGCGTCGTTCTAATCATTGGGGCCTGGAATTATCCGATTCAGTTGGTGCTGATACCGCTGGTCGCGGCAATTGCAGCAGGTAATTGCGCGGTTCTCAAACCATCGGAAGTCGCGAGCGCGAGCTCGGCGGTGCTCGCAGATAATATTTCGAACTATCTCGATCGCGACGCGTTCGTCGTAGTCGAAGGCGGCAAGGCAGAAACCTCTGAATTGCTTGAACAACGCTTTGACCGAATCTTCTATACCGGCGGCGGCGGCGTCGGACGAATCGTGATGACAGCGGCGGCGAAGCACCTAACACCGGTAACTCTAGAACTCGGTGGCAAGAACCCTTGCGTGGTGGCAAGGGACGCAGATATTTCTATGGCCGCCCGTCGGATTGCTTGGGGAAAGTTCCTCAACGCCGGGCAGACCTGTATCGCGCCTGACTATGTCTTGGTCCACGAGAGCCGCGAAGCCGAACTGCTCGATGCATTGGGCCAACGGGTGCGCGACTTCTACGGCCGCGATCCCGCACGAAGTGCCGACTATGGCCGGATTATTAATGACCGACATGTCGAGCGGTTGAAGGATCTACTGGCGTGCGGCGAACCTGCCGTAGGTGGCGAGGTCGATGCCGCGAGTCGCTATATCGCGCCAACCGTCCTCACCAAGGTCGACTTGGATTCCCGGATCATGAATGAAGAGATCTTTGGTCCGATCCTGCCGGTGGTGCCGGTCGCCGATTGGGGTGATGCGATCGCTTTCATTAACAAGAAACCGCGGTCGCTCGCGGCCTACATCTTCACTCGGGACCGGGCGCGCCAGCAGCGCATGCTGGAAGAAACCAGCAGCGGCTCGGTCGGTATCAACGACTTGCTGCTGGATTTCGCGGTCCACGGATTACCGTTTGGCGGCGTTGGCGAGAGCGGCATCGGCGCCTACCACGGTCGCCATGGCTTCGAAACCTTTAGCCACCGCAAGAGCGTTTACAAGCGGCACTTCGCGGGCTTTGATTTGCCGATCCGATATCCGCCCTTCACCAGCACAAAATTTAAGTTGCTGCGGTGGCTACTAAGCTCCTGAAGCGAAAGCAGCGCCACACGTCGTGCCGCGAGTGGCACCGAGCTACGCCCCCAGATAAGCCTCGGCGTCGATCTCGATCAGCATGTCATCGCGCATAAGATCGGTTATGAAGCCAGTGCTGACATAGGCTTTTTCCGGAAAGTACTCGGCGCGAATTGCACTGATCTGATCGAAATATTTCCGATCTTTCAACAGCATCGTGATTTTGTAGATATCCGACATGGTGCCGCCAGCGTCTTCCATGACCTTTTTGACATTTTCAAAGGTTTGGCGGGCCTGGGTTTCAAAATCTGTCGCCAGCGGCCGGTCCCAGATCGGGCCGGTCTGGTGGGTGATTGCCGAGGTTCCGGCGACATACAGCGTATCGCCGATACGCACCGCACGAGAAAACGGTCCGACGGGTTCGCCGAGGGTATCCGGATTGTAGGTCTGCTTGGTAGCCATCCTGAATTCTCCAATAAATAAAGCGGAGCTCGCCGACTCAGGCGAACGGAATTCAGGGTGATCCTACTGTTTTTTTCGGCTTTTGGGAGCCGCGGTAACGGTAGCCACCAAGGCGCGCTTTAGGCCAAACGCAAGATGCTTTAGTGCATGGTCAATTGCACGTCGGCATAGGCGATTGCCACCGGTTGCAGTAGCCCAGCGGTTGCGACCCGAACACTGTGGAGCTTGCCATCCAGATTGTCGTTCCAGAATTTGAGAAACTCGTTGAGACGGGGCAGATCAGGTGCAACGTCGTATTGCTGCCACACATAGCTTTGCAGAAAACTCGGATGGTCGGGTAGGTGATAGAGAATTTCGGCGGTGGTCAGTCGATAGCCAGTGAGTGCTGTTTCCGGGTTCGGCATGTCTCATGAACTCCTATCAATTAACTACGCAGTATTCCCCCCTCCCTTTAAATCTCTATGTTTGATTGTTATTGCCGAACTGTCAAAAACAATTAATAAAATCAACGTGTTAAAAGAAGTTCGACGAGAGTGCTAACAGGATTGGCACTCGAAACGTGAGAGTGCCAAAAGTCTTGACAGGCCCCATGCGATCCGCCATATAGCGGGAGGGAATTAGCACTCATGCGACACGAGTGCTAACAACGACTCTAAGTCGTTGACACCAAGAGACTATTCCAAGCAAACCCGCGTAATTAGGAGGACGATAGATGAAATTTAGGCCCTTGCACGATCGCGTGCTGGTGCGCCGTCTTGAGCAGGAATCGCGTACGGCTGGTGGAATCATCATTCCGGACACCGTTCAGGAAAAGCCGATGGAAGGCGAAATTGTCGCAATTGGCAATGGCACCCGAACCGAAGACGGCAAAATCATTCCGCTCGATGTCAAAGTCGGGGATCAGATCCTGTTTGGCAAATTCTCCGGGACCGAGGTGAAAATCGACGGTGAGGACATGTTAATTCTTCGCGAGTCGGACATCATGGCCATTGTCGACGCCAAGAAAACGGCGAAGAAGAAAGCAGCGTAGGGAGCACGATCAATGCCTGCAAAAGAGATTAAATTTGATACCGATGCCCGCCAGCGGATGCTGGCCGGCGTCGATAAGCTCGCCAATGCGGTCAAGGTTACACTTGGCCCCAAGGGGCGTAACGTCATTCTTGAGAAATCGTTTGGTGCCCCGCGCATCACCAAAGACGGTGTAACAGTCGCCAAAGAAATCGAGCTTGAGGACAAGTTCGAGAACATGGGTGCGCAGATGGTGCGCGAAGTCGCCAGCAAGACCAATGACGAAGCCGGTGACGGAACGACCACGGCAACCCTGCTCGCCCAAGCGATCGCCAGGCAAGGCGCCAAGGCGGTGACCGCGGGGATGAACCCGATGGACCTCAAACGCGGCGTCGATCTTGCGGTCGGTATCGTTATCGGCGAGCTGGGAAAACGTTCGCGTAAGATCACGACCGACGCGGAAATCGCCCATGTCGGCACGATCGCGGCGAACAGTGAGGCGTCGGTTGGCGGCTTTGTTTCGCAGGCGATGCAGAAAGTTGGCAAAGAAGGTGTCATCACGGTTGAAGAAGCCAAGAGCCTCGAGACCGAGTTGGAAGTTGTCGAGGGCATGCAGTTCGATCGTGGTTATCTGTCGCCCTATTTCATCACCAACGCAGAGAAGATGATTACCGAGCTGGAGGATCCTTATATCCTCCTGCATGAGAAGAAGCTGTCGGGCCTGCAAGCGATGTTGCCGTTGCTGGAAGCGGTGGTGCAGACGGGCAAACCGTTACTCATCATTGCCGAAGACATCGAGGGCGAAGCCCTGGCCACGCTCGTGGTCAATAAGCTTCGTGGCGGCCTCAAAATCGCTGCCGTCAAAGCCCCCGGCTTTGGCGACCGGCGTAAGGCCATGCTTGAGGATATCGCTATCCTCACCTCGGGCCAGGTGATCTCCGAGGACCTCGGCATCAAGCTCGAAAACGTCACGCTTGATATGCTCGGTAAAGCCAAACGCATCTCCATCAACAAAGAAGACACCACGATCGTCGGTGGTGCGGGCAAGAAGGCCGATATCCAGGGCCGTTGTTCGCAGATCCGAGCGCAGGTCGAGGAGACGTCTTCCGATTATGATCGCGAAAAGCTGCAAGAGCGTTTGGCTAAGCTCTCGGGTGGTGTTGCCGTGATCAAGGTCGGTGGTGCAACTGAAGTCGAAGTCAAAGAGAAGAAAGACCTCGTCGAGGATGCGCTTAACGCGACGCGTGCGGCAGTCGAAGAAGGTGTGGTACCCGGCGGTGGTGTCGCCCTGCTCTACGCGAGTCGGGCGCTCAAGAACACCAAGGGCGCAAACGACGACCAAAATGTTGGTATCGACATTATTCGTCGCGTTCTCGAGACCCCGACTCGGCAGATTGTCAACAACGCGGGCGATGATGGCTCGGTGGTGGTTGGCAAATTGCACGAAAGCAAGGACCTCAATCTTGGCTACAACGCGCAAACCGGCAAATATGAAGACTTGATGAAGGCAGGCATTATCGATCCGACGAAAGTCGTCCGGATCGCGCTACAGGATGCCGCGTCGGTCGCCGGCCTCATGATTACGACCGAGGCCATGATTGCCGAAATGCCTGAGAAGAAGGATGCCGCCCCGTCAATGCCACCCGGTGGCGGCGGAGGCGACATGGGCTTCTAGCAGCCAAACACATGATCGTTATTGGGAGCTGTCGCGAGACAGCTCCCAACCTTTCCTACCTGTTTTCTGGTAGAAGTAGGATATGGATGAATTAATTTCGGTTAGCGAACTAACCAAACGCTTCGGGCCCTTGACCGCCGTCGATGGCGTGTCGTTCAAAGTGCATCGTGGTGAGGTGCTTGGTTTCCTCGGCCCAAATGGATCGGGAAAATCGACCACTATGAAAATGATTACCGGCTTTCTGCCGCCAACCGCTGGGCAAATATCGGTTTGTGGTTTGAACGTTCTGACGCAGCCGGTCGAAGTCAAAGCGCGGATAGGCTATCTGCCTGAGGGGGCACCGCTCTACGCGGACATGACCCCGCGCTCGCTGCTTAACTTTGTTGCCGAGACCCGCAATATGGACGCGGCAACGCGTCGCCGACGCATCGAAGAAGTCGGTGCCAAACTGCAGATCGAAGATGTTTTTTACCAGCCGATCGAGACGCTCTCCAAGGGCTATAAACGTCGCGTCGGTTTGGCCCAGGCGATCATCCACGATCCCGACGTGTTGATCCTCGACGAACCCACCGACGGCCTCGATCCCAACCAGAAACATGACGTGCGTCAGTTGCTGGCAGAAATGGCCGCCGACAAGGCGATCATCATCTCGACCCACATCCTCGAAGAAGTCGATTCAGTTTGCTCACGCGCAGTGGTCATCGCGCGCGGCCGATTGCTGGTTGACGAAACGCCACAAGAACTGCGGGCGCGTTCCGATGTTGGCGACCTTGAGGACGTCTTCCGGCAGATTACACAGGCGGCTTGAGGGGCGAGATGGCCATAACCTGGAGTGTCATCAAGCGTGAGTTGTTGGCGTATTTTTCGACGCCGTTAGCCTACGTTTTCATCATCATTTTTCTCGCAATGAGCGGTGCTATCACCTTTTTTATCGGTGGTTTCTTCGAGCGCGGACAGGCTGATCTCACACCTTTTTTTCTGTTTCACCCCTGGCTCTATCTCTTTCTCATTCCGGCCGTGGCAATGCGGCTGTGGGCCGAAGAACGCCGTTCCGGAACCATTGAACTACTGATGACTTTGCCGGTCTCGACATTCCAGGTCGTGATGGGAAAATTTGTCGCGGCATGGATCGTCACCGGGATCGCGCTGGTTCTGACGTTCCCGATGTGGATCACGGTCAATGTGCTTGGTGATCCGGACAATGGCGTGATTGTAACGAGTTACATCGGTAGTTGGTTGATGGCCGGCGCGCTACTATCGATCGGCGCCTGCGTATCGGCGCTGAACAAAAACCAGGTGATTGCGTTCATACTGAGCGCTGCGGCTTGCTTCATCTTTATGATGAGCGGGGTCGATATCGTTCAAGGAGCGTTTTCTGGTTGGGCACCGGAATTTGCGGTCGAGTTGATCGGCTCACTGAGCTTCCTGACCCATTTCACGGCGATCACTGAAGGCTTGCTTGATCTGCGCGACATCATCTTTTTTGCCTCGGTGATGGTCGCCGCGCTGTTCATTAATACGCTTCTTGTTGATCTCAAGAAGGCATCATAGGTCCCAAGGCGACGAGGACAGGGATGACTGAAGGTTTATTTTCCGATCGGCGGGTGCTCGCGATATCCGGCGTGATCATTGCGATTATTTTATTTCTCGCAGTTAACGTGTTGGCGACCGCATCCCTGCGCACCGCGCGCGTCGACCTTACCGAGAACGCGTTGTTCACGCTGTCGCCGGGCACGGTCGAAGTGCTCGAAGCGATTGACGAACCGGTAACGCTGAGATTGTTCATTTCGAACCAGCTGACCCAGGGAAACCCGCTTTTTGCACGCTACGCGGACCGGGTTAGCGAGTTGCTCGAAACATACGAAAAACTTTCAAAGGGCAAGCTGAACGTCGAGATCTATCACCCCGAGCCCTATTCGACCGAGGAAGACATCGCGGTCGCCAGCGGCCTGCGCGGCCTGCCCTATGCAGAAGGCGAGTCCGTCTATTTCGGAATCTTCGGGTCGAACAGTACCGACGATGAGGACAAAATTGGATTCATGTCGCCCGAGCGCGAAGATTTCCTTGAATACGATCTCACGCGTCTCATCTACAACCTTGCCAACCCCAAAAAGAAGGTCGTCGGGCTGCTGTCGTCGATGCCGATCTATGGCACCCCGCAAAACCAGTATCGGCCTTGGGTCGTATACACCCAGATGGAGCAATTCTTTAAGGTGCAAACCCTGTTCGATGACAGTACGGAGATCGATCCGAACGAGATCGATATTCTGATGCTGGCCCAGATCGATAAGATCAAACCAGAAACGCTGTATGCGATCGACCAATATATGCTGAAGGGCGGCAAAGCTTTGATGTTCGCCGATCCAAATCTTGAAACGCCGACCGGAAAACGCCCCATCATGCCGGGAATGCCGGCACCGTCCGATCATGGGTTCGGCAAGTTTTTTGAGACCTGGGGCGTCAATCTCAGCAAAGGGATCGTCGGAGACGCCGGTACCGCACAACGGATCAACTTTCCCTCAGGCGAACGAACGGTCCTGGTTCAGTACCTGCCGTGGCTTGGCCTTCGCAGCGATAACTTCAACACCGAAGATGCGACCACGGCACACCTGCAGTTCGTCACCATGTCCAGCACCGGCCACCTCGAGTTGGCTGAAGGCTCGGAAATGAAGATCGATCCGCTGCTGCGATCGAGCGATCAAGCAATGGAGATCGAGGCGTCGAAGATTGCGTTTCGGCCCAATCCATTGGCGCTGATTGAAGATTTCAAATCGAGCGGTCGCGACTATGTTCTGGCGGCGCGGGTGAGTGGCCAAATCAAAAGCATTTTTCCAGACGGACCACCGGTGCCGGCTAAGCCAGAGCCAAAGGGCAAGGACGAGGCAGCCCTTAAAAAGGCCGAAGGCGACTACAAGCTGGCGATGGAAGCATATGAAAAGCTAAAGAAAAACCATATCTCGGTATCGGAAAAACCAGTGAATATCATCCTCGTTGCCGACGCAGATATGCTGGCCAATGATTACTGGGTACGGGTACAAGAGATGGGCGGGCAACAAGTTGCGGTGCCGTTCGCAAACAATGCCGACTTTGTGCTCAACGCGCTCGATAATCTCGCCGGTTCGAGTTCCGTGATCAGCCTGCGCAGCCGTGGGCTATCGGATCGTCCATTCCAACTCGTCGAGAAAATTCGGGCCCGCGCCGAGCTTAAATATCGAGCCAAACAACGTGAACTCGAGAGCAACCTTCGCGATATCGAGGGCAAGATAAAAGACATCCGGACCGACGAAAAAAGCGGCAAGGTGATCCTCACCAGCCAGCAACAAGAGGACATCAACGAGTTTCAGTCCGAAATGCTGAATATTCGAGGCGAACTGCGCA
>CAUZWH010000136.1:0-7776 GCA_963583675.1 Alphaproteobacteria bacterium | reverse complement strand
CTCGGGGTCCTTAAACTCAATGACACGCCCGGTTTGGACGTCGACGAGGTGGTCGTGATGTTTCGAGGGTACTTCTTCGTAACGAGCTCGACCCTCACCGAAATCATGCCGCTCGAGAAAATCGGCTTCTTCGAACAAGCGCAGGGTGCGGTAGACGGTGGCAATGCTGATCTTGGAATTGAGTTTGCTTGCGCGCCGGTAGACTTCTTCGACGTCGGGATGGTCAACCGCCTCCGATAGAACCCGAGCGATGATCCGGCGCTGGCCGGTCATCTTCATCCCCTTTTCGGCACAAAGCCGTTCGAGCCGCGATGTCATCGACACCCCTCGTTGGGCCGAGCCCGGTTCAATAAATCAGGCAGTGGACTTGTTCGTTATGCGAAAGCCTCTCATTTGCAATATTAGTCGGGATTGTTACTAATTGTCCAGGGCGCGGCCGGCAAAATATCTTTCTGAATCCGGCGCTTGAGCGCGACGAGCTCGGTAAAGATAGCGGGTGACTGGTGCAGGCGAAAATTTCCCGGCGTTGGGGTATCAACGCCCGCTATCGCGGTCCACAAGGTCACGCTGAGCGCGATCTCGACGTGAAGTGTGACAAAAGATCCTGGCCGGTTTGGACCGGGCGGAGGGCGTTATTCGGTTAGACCCTCGGCTCCGCGATCTCGGACTGTTCGATTTCCCCATCGATCCAGCGGGCCACGATTCCTGTGGCGGTTTCGGAGTTTGAGTCCGGATGATGATGCGCGTAAACCGTCACCGAAGCGGCGAAGGCAGGGATCTCCGCAACGCCGCGCTCGCGCAGCTCACTATAAGCCCGTAGTACGCTTCCCGGCATTTCGCGGTCATCTCGTTTCCCATCTTCTTGGCAATTTCCTGCACGGCATTTGCTGATCCAACTCCTGTAGAGAATTAAATTCTGACGCCTAAATTGAGCGGTGTAGGGGCGGGTTCCGTCTCTAACCTAGGTTAAAAAGTCGTATGGCTGCCGGTTCCACAATTCGCACACAATAGGCTTGGCATATATTGCGAATGAATATTATTATCATCTGTGGCCGATGGCGGCCTGCAAAAGAATTCTCGATTTGGCTCAGGTCAAAATGAGCCATCGAGGGTTTCGCGAAGTTGAATTCAAATGACTCTGGGTCCTGTAGCGTCGGGGCGTCGAAAGGAGACACAAATCATGCTGAAGTATTCACGCGTTTTGGGAGCCATTGTTGGTGCTGTCGCGCTCTCCACGGCAGCGGCGGCGTCGGCCGCGGAAGTAAACCTCTACTCCGAGCGCCAGCCATTCCTGACTGATCCGTTGATGGAGGCTTTTACCAAGCAGACCGGTATCAAAGTCAATTTGGTCTACATGAAAAAGGGAATGCTCGAGCGCCTCAAGAACGAGGGTTTGAGCAGCCCCGCCGATGCCATTCTCACAGCCGATATCGGTAATCTTCACAACCACGCCCTGGCGGGCGTGTTGCAGTCGGTCAGCTCATCGACGCTGAACAGCAATATTCCCCCACAATACCGCCATCCGGACGGCCTTTGGTATGGGCTCACGGTGCGGGCACGGGTCATCTTTGTTCACAAGGATCGGGTCAAACCGGGCGAAATAGAGACATATGAGGACTTGGCCAGCCCCCATATGAAGGGACGGGTCTGCACGCGATCCGGCAAGCACTATTACAACGTCTCTCTGCTCGCCTCGATCGTCGAGGCCAAGGGAAAAGCGGCCGCCACGACATGGGCTCAGGGGCTCAAGAACAACCTGGCCCGCAAGCCCCAGGGCAACGACCGCGCCCAGGCCAAGGCTGTGTACTCGGGGGAGTGCGACGTCGCTCTCGCCAACACCTATTACATGGGAAAAATGGTGACCAATGAGAAAAAGCCGGAACAAAAGAAGTGGGCTGCAGCGGTGCGGATCATCTTTCCCAACCAGAGCAACCGCGGTGCACATGTCAACATTAGCGGTGCCGGCATAGCCAAGGGTGCGAAGAACAAGGAAAACGCTATCAAACTGCTCGAGTTTCTGAGCGGCGATGAGGCGCAGCAGATCTATGCCGAACGCAACTTTGAGTATCCCGTGAAGCCGGGCGTTCCGCTTCATCCGGTAGTCGCATCATGGGGCAAATTCAAGGCCGACGATGTCTTCCTCGCGCGCGTCGCTGAGAAGCGCATTCTCGCGAGTAAGATCATGGACGAGGTGGCCTATAACGAGTAGGGTTTTTTAAATCGGGCTTCTATCCAGGGCATGCCTTAAGGCATGCCCTGGTGCCGTTGTAACAGCCGTTTCCGGCGTGGCGGTGACTTGATTCCCCCCGACTACCGCCCCGGTATTTAGCATGGAAGCTTTTCAATCCAGATCGTTCAGCGCGGCGCAGGTCAAGGCCGCGTTCGTGCGCGCCGATGGATGGACGCTTGGCACGATCGTGCTCACCCTCGCGGCAGTTATCCCAGTTGCCGCGGTGGTCGGGATCGCTTTCACGCCGGGTGACGATATCTGGGGACACCTGGTCTCAACGGTGTTGCCGACCTACATCTCGACCACGCTCCAGTTGGGCACCGGCGTTGGCGCTGGCACGCTTATCATCGGCGTGGGAACGGCGTGGCTGGTGACGACGTGCCGCTTCCCGGGCCGCAAGATCTTCGAATGGGCGTTGTTGCTGCCGATGGCGATGCCCGCTTACGTCATCGCCTACGTGTACACCGACATCCTCGAATATGCCGGCCCGGTTCAGGAAACGCTGCGCGAGATTTTCGGGTGGACCACCAAGCGCGAGTACTGGTTTCCCGAAATCCGGTCGCTCGGCGGGGCCATATCGATGATGACGCTGGTGCTCTACCCATATGTCTATCTGCTGTCGCGCGCGGCCTTCATGGAACAAAATATCTGCGTACTAGAGGCGAGCCGCGTGCTCGGTAGGGGACCATGGCGCAGCTTTTTCACGGTGGCGCTGCCGGTGGCGCGCCCGGCGGTGGTTGTTGGCGTCACGCTGGTCCTGATGGAAACGTTGAACGATTTCGGCACCGTCGACTTCTTCGCAGTGAGCACGTTTACATTGGGAATTTTCGACGTCTGGATGAATATGAATAACATGGCTGGTGCCTCCCAGCTGGCGTCGCTGCTGCTGTTTTTTGTAATTTTCCTGGTTCTGCTGGAGCGCTTCGGGCGGCGTAAGCAACGCTTCCATCACACCACCACCAAATACAAAGCCCTGCCGGGTTACAAGTTAAGCCGCGGGCGCGAAACGCTGGTCTTTATCGCGTGCGCCTTGCCTGTGGTGTTCGGCTTCCTGTTGCCGAGCGGGGTGCTCGTCGGATTTGCTGTCGTCTTTTTCGAGGATGCCGCCAACTTCAAAGTCCTCGGCTATGCGATAAACAGCATCGGACTCTCGGCTTTGGCGGCCGTCTTGGCGGTTGGAATTGCGATCTTCATGGCCTACGGGGTTCGCATGCACGGCGGTAAGATTCTGAAACCTGTTACCCGGGTCGCCACTTTGGGCTATGCCGTTCCCGGCGCGGTACTCGGCGTCGGCGTTATTGTGGCACTGACGACGCTGGACAACGGCATTGATGCTTTCATGCTTAGTACCTTCGGAATATCAACCGGATTATTGTTTAGCGGCTCCATCGCGGCCGTTACCTTCGGCTACATGGTCCGCTTTTTGGCGCTCTCGTACGGAACCGTGGAGGCCAGCCTTACCAAGATTACACCCAACATGGAAGGCGCCGCGCGAAGCCTCGGTCATGGACCGGCGAGCACGTTGCGCCGCGTTCACATGCCGCTTATGAAAGGAAGCGTCTTGACGGCGGCGATGCTGGTCTTCGTCGATTGCATGAAAGAACTGCCGATGACCGTGATTTTGCGGCCGTTCAACTTCGAAACCCTGGCGACCTTCGTGCACCAGTTCGCATCCGATGAACAGCTGGAAGAAGCATCGATCGGCGCGCTTGCGATCGTGATCAGTGGCATCCTGCCGGTCCTTCTGCTGAGCTACGCCATTGCCCGTTCACGGCCCGGCCAAGAGACTGCGGGGCAGGCAACGTGAAGGGCCTGCACATTCACGGCGTCTCGCATGCCTTCGACGGCCTTCGAATCCTGAACAACGTCTCATTTACGGTGCCGGCCGGTGAACTGGTCTGCCTGCTCGGACCATCGGGTTCCGGCAAGAGTACATTGTTACGAATTGCGGCTGGCCTTGAGCGGCTGCAAGAGGGCCGGGTCACCATCGACGACGAGGTCGTCGCCGATCCCAGTTCCCAGGTTGCGCCTGAGCATCGGCGTATCGGCCTCATGTTTCAGGACTACGCCCTGTTCCCCCACCTCAACGTTCTCGATAACGTAACCTTCGGGCTGCCCGCAGCTAAATCGGCAACAGCCCGCGCGCGAGCCCTGGATCTGCTCGAGCAGGTCGGCATGACCGACCATATTGAAAAGTACCCCCACATGTTGTCCGGCGGCCAGCAGCAACGGGTGGCCTTGGCCCGAGCGCTCGCACCGAAACCACGGCTACTCCTGCTCGACGAGCCCTTCTCGGGCCTCGATACCAGCATGCGCGCTGTTATCAGAAAGGAAACCGTGAGCGTGCTTCGAGATAGCGGTGTTGCTACGCTGATGATCACACATGACCCGGAAGAAGCCATGTATATGGCCGACCGGATTAAGATCCTCGGCAACGGCGGCCGGGTGCTCCAGCAAGGGACACCATCCGAAATCTATTACCACCCGGTGGACGAGTTTGTAGCCACGCTATTCGGCCCGGTTAACCGCTTCGAGGGTATCGTAACTGCCGGCGCGGTGGAGAGTCCGCTGGGACGAATCGACACCGCTGGGATGGACGAGGGCAGTAAGGTAGACGTACTGATTCGCCCGGAAGGGCTGATGCTCGGCACGGAAAATGGCGCACATGGAGGTGTGCCGGTCGAGGTATTATCGACTCGTTTGCTCGGCAACAGCAACAGTATCCTCCTTAAGAGAGCGGGGGAGGACGGTCCCGAATTCCAGGCCCGCGTGACCGAAGACTTCGATCCTTTCGAGGTCGGCCCGATTCTCGCGCGAATTGATGCCCGCCATGCGTTTGTGTACCGTAAGGAGGAAGCTGAACCTGGACCTGGACCGGTCTGCTCCCAAGTGAAATACGGAACAACTGCAGATCAAGGAGGTAAAGCATAATGGTCGAAGTAACGCCATCGTTCGAACTGGAATTCGAACCGATCGACCGCGACCATCGCCGCTTGACCGATATGATCAATCATATCTTGGCGGCAATCGATGCCGGCAAACCTGACGAGTGCGAGCATCTTGTTCCGGACTTCGTCGAGTTCGCCAAGAAGCACTTTCAGCGTGAAGACGCGTTCCTAGAGCAGGTGGGGTATCCGAACCGAGGTTGGCACGTCGAACACCACAGCCACCTCGACAACAAGATGGATCACCTCATCCACCTCGCCACCCAGCACAGCAGCAGCAAAGTGGCGCAGGAGACTCTTCGCAAGGAACTCGTTTATTTCCTGATGGATGACATCATAAATGCCGATCTCGACTTCAAACCCTACTTGATCGAGCAAGGTTTGATCGAACCGAAGGCTTAATCGAACTGAAGTAGCGATCTCTCCGACACGGGCGTTTTGATGCGCTCGCGCCGATGGCGGAGCGCAACGTCCACCCTGTTGGTCTGCCGCTCTTGAGACGCTCAACACGGCGGACCGTAATCCGGTCAAAACTTAATCCAGATCAAAGGAAGCTTCGTGGCTGCCGCTACTATGGCATAGCGCTGCTCCGGTCTTTGGGGCGGCGCGTCATAGCGGGCATCCCGCGCGGTTGAGCGATGGGCAATGACGACGATTGACGCGGAAGAGGTACAAGGTTCTGCGCGAAAGCGCGGTGGCCGCGATCCTGTGACCGAAGCCATCGACCTGCTCGGGATTGATGGGCTTGACGTTGACGACAGCGGCCGCGAAGCCAAAGCCAAGGAAAAGCCAAGGCTAAAGTTGTCGAGCGCGACGGTCCGTCTTCGCCGGCGGCGCTGCGCGCAGCTCTTGCCGAACTCATCGCAACGATGCTGTTCGTGTTCGTTGGTGCCGGGACCGTGGTTGTAACCGGCGGTCTACTTGGCGACGAGCTGACGTCGGCGCGGTTGGTCGCAATTGCGCTCGCCCATGGATTGGCCATCATGCTGCTCGTATCGGCGACGGCCAATATATCCGGCGGCCATACCAATCCTGCGGTTACGCTGGCGGCGATGATCACAAAGCGGATCAGTATCGATGCCGGGATTCTGTACATTCTTGCGCAACTCATTGGCGCGGTTGCTGGCGCAATGTTGATTGCTGCGGTCATTCCAGTGCTGGCGCAGGGTAATCTGGGCGCCCACGGTCTCGGTCTTGACGTAACGGTCGCGGGCGGCTTGGTGACCGAAATTGTTCTTACGTTCATATTGGTTTTCACGGTCTTCGCCACGGCGATGGATCCCAAAGGCCTGACGTGGCTCGCGCCATTGGCGATCGGCGTGGCTGTCTTGGTCGACCATCTGGTCGGCGTGCCGATTACGGGGGCATCTATGAACCCCGCCCGTAGTTTTGGCCCGGCCCTAGTGGGCGGCACATGGAGCTTCCACTGGGTCTATTGGGTCGCTCCGGCGATTGGTGCCGCAGCCGCCGCAATCGTCTACGAACGCATTTTCATGCACCGTGACGATCCGGCAACCGATGAGGACGCGCCGGACTATCCTGCCTAGCGGATTCCCTCGCCAAACAAAGAGCGCCACACGCCAACAGAACTTGATTGAAACGCACCGCGTTGGCTACAATTGCTCGTAGTCAGCGAAGTTCTCCGACGCCGCCGTCGACCCGGCGTTTTCGCAAATTTCGAGGAACGCGGTGTATATTTGCTTGTGCTGTGGTTTGCATGACACCCAGATTTCGACGGCCGTCGCCAGCGGTGCCGGCACGGTCGAGGAGGTGTTTCGTCACCTCGGCGAAACCCAGCAATGCGAGTTGTGCACCAACGATGTGTCGGCGTTCCTGAAGTCATCCGCCCCATCGGGTGTGGATGCGGGCGAGGCCGTTACTGCGCCCCTGGAAGAGCCTATGCCAGGAGCTGCCGATTCATAGACCGGGGTTCGAGTCGCAGTCGGGGATGCAATACGTAACTTTGATACCAGACGAAAGCACCTGAATTAGGGGCTAGCGCGAAACCGCCGCCAGCGTCGGCCGGAGCCGTCACATCCTATCCTGTCATTGCCCTTGTTGCCGATTCTCATGTCGTGGGACCCGGCAAGCGGAAGATCACCTTGGCTCGCCCGATTCGCGCCAAGGATAAGGGCTCCAGCCCGCTCGATCAGCGTGAGAAATCGGCAAAAACTTGATCCAGATCAAGGGATATTACGTCCCGTTCACTACTATTACACCCGGGAAAACGACGTTTTTCTAGAGCGGTTGCGGTGCGCGCGGCACGAAGGAACAGGTAACGATACAGGCGGTGTGCGGGTTGCGTGAGGTGCTCCCCGTCCATCGGTTGGCTCGGGCTGTTGACCAATACCGCCCTGTTGTTCATGAAGGCCTTCGTCGGGCTGGTTTCCGGCTCGCAGGCGATGCTGGCCGACGCTATGTACTCGCTCAAGGACGTGATCACCTCGCTATTGGTTATCGTCGGCTTGACGGTTTCGGAAAAGCCACTCGACCGCAAACACCCCTACGGCCACGGCAAGATCGAATTCATCTTGGCGCTGATGGCCAGCGCGGTTTTCCTCGCCGTCACGGCCTTCCTGTTCATCTACTCGATTGGTACTT
>CAUZWH010000135.1:0-7785 GCA_963583675.1 Alphaproteobacteria bacterium | reverse complement strand
GCCGACCTGCATTCTCGACCGCTGCTTCCGCGAACGGGTCTGGCGCTTTTCGCAAACTCGGCCGCGACGTTGCGATTTGAGGCTGGGGCGGGATAAACGGTTCCCGCTCCAACTTCGGCGCAGGCGCCTCGTTCTTCGCTTTAACATCGGTTGTTGCCGTCGCCGGCTCAGTCTTGGTGACGTCGGATTCCTCGGCCCATCGATTGACTGCCGCTTCGGCGTGCGCGGTAGCCTCGGCGACCTCATCCTCCACCCGGATGGCTTGTTCGGTCTGCTTCATCGCCGTGATCGGCTGTGATCCGCCCGCGATGCGCCCCGCCATTTGGGTAATCGAGGCCGCGGCGATTGACGCCGCCATTCCAACCGGACCCGGGCGGTTCTCTTCGGCAGGCCGTGCCGAAATGGCTTCGATGGTTGTCGCATAGTCATCGGGACGTTGCTGCGCCGCGACGGCACCGATGCCGGTCGCAACAACCGACACCCGCATCGTCCCGTCCATCGTTTCATCGAAAGTCGAGCCGAAGATAATGTTTGCGTCGGTTTCCACTTCCTCACGGATTCGATTGGCCGCTTCGTCGACTTCGAACAGGGTCATGTCGAGCCCACCGGTAATATTGATGAGCACACCGCAGGCACCCTTCATCGAGACCTCGTCAAGGAGCGGGTTGGATATGGCCGCCTCGGCCGCTTCGGTTGCCCGGCGCTCGCCCTCGGCCTCACCGGTCCCCATCATCGCTTTACCCATTTCCATCATGACGGTGCGGATATCGGCAAAGTCGAGATTGATGAGACCCGGCATCACCATGAGATCGGTTACCCCGCGAACGCCGGAGTACAGCACGTCGTCCGCCATCTTGAATGCTTCGGCAAACGTCGTCTTCTCGTTGGCGACCCGGAACAAGTTCTGATTCGGGATTATGATCAGCGTATCGACGTAACGCTGAAGTTCCTCCATACCGGTTTCCGCCGTGGTCATGCGGTGCGCACCCTCGAACTGGAACGGCTTGGTCACCACACCAACGGTTAGCGCGCCGCCATCCCTAGCGATCTGCGCAATTACTGGCGCCGCACCTGTTCCCGTACCACCCCCCATTCCGGCAGTGATAAACACCATGTGGCTGCCCTGAAGGTGTTGGCGAATTTCTTCAGCGGCTTCTTCTGCCGCCGCCCGGCCAATGTCGGGACGGGAGCCGGCGCCGAGTCCTTGTGTTATTCCCACACCCAGCTGGATCCGCGCTTCGGCAAGCGATTGCGATAAAGCTTGGGCGTCGGTATTGGAAACAACGAAATCGACGCCCTCCAACTCAGCATTGATCATGTTGTTGACGGCGTTGCCCCCCGCCCCTCCCACACCAACGACAGAAATACGCGGCTTCAACTCGGTAACAGACGGCATGCTCAAATTGATCGTCATCACGGCCTCCTTAAACGAAACAAAGTCGGCGGCACGGCCGCTCGACTGCTTAAACGAAACAAAGTCGGCGGCACGGCCGCTCGACTGCTCTCTTCTTGTCACCTGCCGGCAGAATGCCGATCTCCTCACCCCATTGGATTGCTGGTTTACAACCCGACATTAGAAATTTTCCTTGAACCATCGACCGATTCGCGCGAATCGGTTTCCCATGTCACCGGGCAGGTCGGTAGCGATTGCTTCTTGCGGATTACGTGCGGCATAAAGCAACAGACCGGCGCACGCCGAGAACCCGGGACCGGCTGTTGCCTCGGCAAGGCCGCTTATGCGAATTGGGCGTCCAATTCGCACCTGTTTGTCGAGAATACGCGCGGCGAGTTCGCGCATCCCTTGAAGTTGGCTGGCACCGCCGGTCAAAACTACACGTTGGCCGGCACGCGCCACGGCGCCGCCCGCCTCGAGCTTGTCGCGCGCCAATTCGAGTGTTTCTTCAACGCGAGGTTGGATAATCCCGGTTAGGGCGGAGCGCGGAACGTGCGTAGCGTTGGCCGCATCTTCCTCGCCGATCAAAGGAACTTCCATGATGTCTTTTTCATCGGTTGGGCTCGGAAGGGCGCTGCCGTATAGCGTTTTCATTCGCTCGGCGTGCGATCTGGGCGTCGAAAGCCCGCGCGCAATATCGTTGGTAACGTGGTTACCGCCGACCGGTACGCCGTCAGCGAATACCAACTGACCGCCGGCAAAAACGGCGATTGTCGTGGTTCCGCCTCCCATATCGATGACCGTTACACCCAGTTCCATTTCATCTTCGACCAGGCAGGCAAGCCCGGCTGCATAGGACGACAGCACACGACGCTGAATGGACAAATGACCGCGCTCGATACAGGTATCGAGATTCCGTAGAACGCCGGTCGCGGCGGTGACAACGTGCAGATTGACGCCGAGACGCGACCCATGCATCGAGCGCGGATCTTTGATCCCGTTGGTACCGTCGAGGGTGAAGCCCACCGGTATCGCGTGGACAACCTCGTTATCGCCCGGTTCAACATGCGCGCGCGCTTCGGCAAGCACACGATTGACGTCTAGGTCCGTCACCTGGCGGCCGTGAACACCGATTTCGATACCCACGGTATGGGAAGCGGGATAACCGCCGGAGAAAGAAACGATCACCTCATCAATCGTCTCGTTGGCGAGACGCTCAGCGCTGTCGACCGCGGCCCGAATGGCTTCCTCGGCGGCGTCGATATCTATGATCGCACCTGCCCGCAAACCTTTGGCCTCATGATGACCAACACCGCCGACGCGAATCATACCGCGGCCGTCGATCCGCGCGATGAAGCACGCAACCTTGGTTGTTCCGATATCGAGAGCGGCGACAACGCCGCTGCGGCCTACGGCCATCGCCTCTGCCCCCTTTTTTGGTTGATTAGATTATTCCACCCCGCGCTCATGTGTTCTTTCCTTTGGTTTTGGCGATCTTCTTTACCGGCCCGAGCAACTGAACAATGAGCCGATCGGGCATTCTGAGATCGATTGCTCTTAGTTTCCGATCAAGGATCGAGTGACGTTTCTGTAATGCGGCGAGCCGCTTTAACGCGGCGTGTACGTCTTGTTCCGGGAGCCGAACATCGACACCGTTATCGAAACGAAGATTCCACCGCCGCTCACCAACCAGGGTCACCGCTTTGATGCGCTGATCGAGAGCCGCGTAGGGCATCAGCAAATCGACGATCTCAGCCGCGCGCGTGTCAGCACCAGGTCCAACGATCAGAGGAAGATCTCTGAAGCGCGCGAGGCGATCGGTGGTAATCACCGAACCGTCACGGCTGATGAGCCGCAGTTTCTTGTTGTGCTGCCATAAAGCAAACGGCTGTCGTTCTCGGATATCGACGTAGATCGTGTTCGGGAACCGCCTACTAACCGTCGCCGATTCGATCCACCCCATATCGCGCAAGCGGGTTCTGGCTGCAGCCGGGTCAAACGCGAATATTGGCGTCTTGGTTTTGGCGCCCAACACGCGTTGGACTGCCGCGGCCCGCGCGTGACGCAATCCTCGGATCTCGACTTGCGCGATACCCAAACCCAGGTCCAGAGCTGTTCGGGTGGCGGTTTTGCCGGCGCTATCGATCGCTCGGTCGATATATCCACCATGCCAGAGGTACGCCCCACCACCGCCAACCGCGACCGCCGTTAGTAAGCTGGCCTCAGCAACACGCACCCACCGTAACCGCGATCGCGCGCGCAATCCGCCCCGAGCACGGGGACCTGTCTTGCCCCCTCTTGCGGCCCCGCGGCGGGTTAACCAGTTCAACGGTCGCATCCCGAATCCTCCAACAGCCATGCGACGAGTTCTATGAACGACATGCCCTGGTGGGCCACAATTTCGGGCAGCAGCGACGTGGGTGTCAGGCCCGGTTGGGTGTTGAGCTCGAGGATGTAGAGCTGGCCCGGTTCGCCGGCGGTATCGTCGTAGCGAAGATCGGCGCGCGTCACGCCGCGGCAACCGAGTGTGCGATGTGCAACCTCGGCGATGTCTAGCGCTCGCGCGTAACAATCAGGGTGGATCGGCGCGGGAATGATGTGTTCCGAACCGCCGGCCAAATACTTGGCGTCGTAGTCGTAGAAACCGACGCGCGGCCGAATTTCGAGAGCATCAAGCGGCTTGTTGTCAACCACCGCGACGGTAATTTCGCGGCCGGGAATATATTCCTCGACCATGGCGTAATCACCGAACGTCCAACTATCGATGTCGTTGGGATCGGTATTGTCGCCCTCGTTGACGATTCGAACGCCAACGCTTGACCCTTCATTCAATGGCTTAACGACGTGCGGCAGCGGCAGCACATCACCCTGGCAATATTGGGCGCGAGAGACTACCGCACTGTTGGGACATTTAAGCCCCGCATCTTGAAAGGCCCGCTGCGCGGCGGGCTTGTTCATCGCCAGTGCGGAGGCGAGTACGCCCGAATGGGTGTAAGGGATTCGCAAAGTCTCAAGCACGCCTTGAATGCAACCATCCTCTCCGAACCGACCGTGCAGCGCATTGAAGACCACATCAGGTTTGAGTTCGCCCAGGACCGTGGCGATATCATGGTCGACATCGATCGGCGTGACGTCGTGATCCAAGGATCGAACGGCTTCGACAACATTCGTCCCGCTGACGAGTGAAATTTCTCGCTCTGCCGACCAGCCGCCCATGAGAACCGCAACGTGGAGGGTCATGATCGTCCCTCCGATAATTCAATCGAATCGACCGTTGTCATTTGGCCCGGCAGATGTCGACCGATGCGCCTAATCTCCCACTCCAGGACTACACCGGTTGCTTCTACAACGCGTCGCCTCACCTCTTCACCTAGCGCTTCAAGATCTGCCGCCGTCGCCGCGCCCTTATTAATCAAGAAATTGCAGTGTTTCTCAGAAACCGTTGCGTCGCCGCGGCTCAAGCCACGGCAACCGGCGCGATCGATCAACTCCCACGCGCTCGGCGCATCCGAAGGTGACTGCGAATTGTTGGGACTTTGAGGATTCTTGAACGTGCTTCCGCCGGTGCGCGTGCGAATGGGTTGGCTTGCCTCACGCTCTGCTTTGATTGCCTCGAGCCGTTTACGAATCTGCGCGGGCGCAGCCCTAGTCCCAATCAGTTCGGCCGCGGTGAAAATCCAACCTTCGGGTATCTCGCAGTGGCGGTAGGAAAAACTTAACTCGTCAAGCGAGAACCTACGGTGCGTCCCGTCTGGTCCGACAGCCTCCGCACTCACCACAACGTCTTTCATTTCACCGCCGAAAGACCCGGCGTTCATTCGCAGCGCCCCGCCAATCGTACCTGGGACGCCGGACAGAAACTCAAGACCGCCAATGCCCGCCTCGCAGGCGACCTCCGCCACGTTAACGTCGAGGGCCGCAGCACCACATCGCACGGTAACCGCACCTGTGTCTGGATCAATCGCGGCAAAGGAGCGGCCAAGTCTTATCACGACGCCGGCAATGCCACCGTCGCGTACCAAAAGATTAGACCCAACGCCTATCATGGTAACGGGCGTATCGTCGGGTTTTGCTCGCAAGAAACCGACGAGATCATTAAGATCCTTAGGCCGGAAAGAAACTTCCGCGGGACCACCAACGCGAAACCACGTTACCCGCGAAAGATCGGCGTTGGTTGAATAGCGGCCGCGTATGCCGGGCAGCCGTTCGAGTAGATCGCCACCCTGCATTGCTGCTGTCATCATCAGGCTGTCCCCGTACTTGTGGAGCCACCAGCCGCTGAATCAAGACCCGGTCCATCGGTAAGAAATTCTATTTCGCCAGGGAGCGATTGCGCCCAGCTTGAGATACTGCCGGCGCCCATACAAAGGATCAGATCGCCCTCGCCGGCCAAGTCGCAAGTTGTCGCGGCCAGATGTTCCGGCGATGGCAGCGGTATCGCATTACGATGGCCGTGACGCCGCAAGCCGTCCACCAAGGCATCACGACTGATGCCCTCGATGGGCGCCTCACCGGCCGGATACACGTCAGACACAACGACCGCATCCGCGTCGTTGAAGCAGGTGCAGAACTCCTCGAAGAGATCACGCAAACGGCTAAATCGATGCGGTTGGACTACCGCGATGATGCGACCGGCATAGGCCGCGCGCGCGGCACCCAACACCGCTGCGATTTCGACCGGATGGTGAGCGTAGTCGTCGATTACCGTGATCCCGGCGGCAAACCCCGTTCGCGTAAAACGCCGCCGGACACCCGAAAAATTGGCAAAACCCTCCCGAATTCGGTCTTCGTCAATTCCCATCTCATCGGCCACCGCTACCGCCGCCAACGCGTTGAGAATGTTGTGCTCACCCGGCATCGGTATATGGAGATTGTCGAACCGACGGCTCCGACTGCGCACGCGATCGGTAAACTGCACGCCGAACGAAGCGCCGTCCGCAGAGATCGCAACGTCAACACCGCGCACGTCGGCCTGCGGACCGAGGCCGTAGGTAATCAGCCGGCGGTCCGAGATGCGGCCAATCATCGCCAGAACCTCGGGATGGTCAATACACAGCGCTGCAAAACCGTAAAACGGGATATTTTCAACAAACATCTGGAACGCTTCGCGCTCCTGATCGAAACCCTGATAGTGATCGAGATGCTCGGGATCGATGTTGGTAACGACCGCGATGGTCGCGGGAAGTTTGACGAACGTCCCGTCAGACTCGTCAGCCTCCACCACCATCCATTCGCCAGCCCCGAGGCGCGCATTGGTGCCATAGGCGTTAATGATGCCCCCGTTGATAACCGTGGGGTCGTAGCTAGCGCTGTCGAGAACCGCGGCGATCATCGATGTGGTTGTTGTCTTGCCGTGGGTTCCTCCGACGGCGATCGACCAGCGCAATCTCATCAGCTCGGCCAACATCTCGGCCCGCCTAACGATCGGAATCAGACGCGCGCGCGCGGCACGAATTTCGGGATTGTCATCGGGTACCGCCGACGACAAGACCACCACCTTTGAGGCGCCAAGATGGTCGGGCTTATGCCCTATCGATACCGTAATCCCCAGTTCGCGCAAACGCGCGACGTTTGTGTTCTCCGAAAGATCGGAGCCCTGCACCTGATAGCCAAGATTGTGCATCACTTCGGCAATGCCACTCATTCCGATTCCGCCGATGCCGACGAAATGAATAGGGCCGATATCGAGGGGCAAATCCCTCATCGGGCTTGCTCCTCGGACAGCTGGTTCTCACGGGCGCTCGCGATTTGCGCGGTAAAGTCGGCCAACGCGGTTTCACCGTCGGTTCGCCCTTTGGCGCGGGCTTTCGCAGCTATGTCCGCCAATCGCACCGGGCTATCCATGAATATGCTGATAAGCCCACCGAGGTGATCAGCGGTGAATTGTTTTCCCTGAATCAGCACGTGAGCCGCACCACCGTGCGCAAAGACACGCGCGTTGGCGGATTGATGATCGTCCGCGGCATGGGGGAGCGGCACGATGACCGCAGGCCTGCCAATGCATGCCAGTTCACAAATCGACGATGCGCCCGCACGCGAAATTACGAGATGGGCGTGAACCAGTCGCTCGCCGATATCCTCGAAAAAGGTCCCGAGAGCATGCTTGATATCACTGGCTTGGTAGATCGCGCCAACCTGCTCGATATCCTCCGCTCGACATTGCTGGCTTACATCGAGCCGCTGGCGCAGCTTGTTAGGAAGAGTTGAAAGCGCCGCCGGAATCACTTTGCCGAATATGCTTGCGCCTTGGCTGCCGCCGATCACGAGCAACCTGAAAGGGCCGTCGTCAGCCGCCGCCTGGTATGCGTATCTCCGGCCTTGCCTGACCGACGTCCTAACCGGATTACCCGTTACCACAACCCTCGCGCGTTTCGACGTCGGCACGCGCCCGG
>CAUZWH010000134.1:0-7799 GCA_963583675.1 Alphaproteobacteria bacterium | reverse complement strand
GCAGACGTTGCGCACGAGATCAAGAATCCACTCACCTCGCTGCGCAGCGCCGTCGAAACGCTCCGGCGGATCGATGATCCGGCGCTTTCCGAGAAACTGATGGAGATCATCCATCAGGACGTGGGGCGGCTTGATCGGTTGATCAGCGATATTGCCGATGCGTCTCGGCTCGACGCCGAGTTGTCGCGCGAGGCTTTCGTCGCGGTTGATCTCAGAGCCTTGATCGGGGTGCTGGCCGAGTTTGTCGAGACCACCGCGCAGGACAACGCGCCTGTGCTCAAGGTCGAGTTTGGTGATGGCGCTCCGATTTTCGTTAGCGGGATCGAAGATCGGCTGGGTCAGGTGGTGCGGAATCTGCTAAGCAATGCGATGTCGTTCGGACCACCGGGCTCATTTATTTTGGTCAGCGCGCGCGGGCGTGGCCGCGTTGCGACGCTGGTCGTCGAGGACGAAGGCCTCGGCATGCCCGAGGAGAAACGGGAGGCAATTTTTGAGCGTTTCTACTCGGCCCGCCCTGAGGGTGAGGCTTTCGGTAACCATTCGGGCCTGGGTTTGAGCATTTCACGCCAAATCATCGAAGCGCATGGCGGCACGATCCACGCCGAGAACCGCTATGACCGGGATCGCAAGATCGTGGGGGCCCGTTTCGTCGTACAGTTACCGCGCGCCAGCGATCGTGCCTAAAAGGATCATGGTTTTGTGACCCGTCAGTCGCAACGCGTCGTCTTGATTACCGGCATGTCGGGCGCCGGCCGGTCTGCTGGTTTGCGCATTCTTGAGGATCTCGGTTACGAGGCGATCGACAATCTACCGATCTCGCTTTTGGGCCGGTTATTGCTCCCGGGTGACGTGGAAAGCGTGGATGGAAAAAAACGGCCGCTGGCGATTGACGTCGACATCCGAACCCGCGGCTTCGGCGACGGCGCCTTTCGCGACCTGCTCAAACCATTGCGCGAGCGCGGCGATATCGATGTTGGGGTGGTATTTTTCGATTGCGACGACCAGGTGTTGCGTCGTCGTTTTACCGAAACCCGCCGCCGCCATCCTCTCGCCGAGGATCGCCCGCTCATGGATGGCCTTCGCCACGAACGCGAACTCCTCTCGCCGCTTCGCGACAGCGCGGATCTGTTGGTAGATACCTCGAACCTCAGCCTGCCTGCACTCCGCGATCTGTTAAGCGGAAATTTTCGCCTCGATGTCGGTTCGGAACTTACGCTGTCGGTTACCTCTTTCGCGTACCGCCGAGGCCTGCCGCGCGAAGCTGATCTTGTTTTTGACGTGCGTTTTCTCGTCAATCCCCACTACCAGGATGAGTTGCGTGCCTTAACCGGCCGCGATGCACCGGTCGCCGCCTATATTCAAAAAGACCCTGCGTTCCAACCGTTCATCGAACGAGTTTGCGAACTCGTGCGTTCGCTATTGCCCCACTACGAACGTGAGGGAAAAACCTACTTCACGATTGCGGTGGGTTGTACCGGCGGGCACCATCGATCGGTTTACGTCGCCGAACGGATCGCCGAGATGATCGCTGAGGAAGGTCGCGCAGTGACGGTTCGTCATCGCGACCTTGACGCCGAAACATCGGCGCTTGATGACGACGAGACTCAGGGGACGTTTGACGTTTAAGACTTTAACGTCCTGGTTTGGGCGGCGCCGAGCGCCGGTAGGTTTTCCGCTAGCTTAGTTCGACCACGCCGGTCAGGGTCGAATACTCAAAATGGAGTTCCTGATTGGGAAACACCATTCGATGGATGGCGCGCGCGGCCATTGCCTCCTCCGAGAAACCGGTGAGGATCAGTTTGAGCTTGCCCGGGTAGTGGGCGATATAACCAATCGCGAATAAGCCTGCGCGGTTCGTCGCCGCCGTCATCGGGTTGACGACAATGTGGTTGCGATCGAGGTTTAGTCCCCACTCGGCGACCGGTCCCAATTTCATGGCCAGGCCAAAAAAAGGGCAACAGGATGTCAGCTTCGATGCGCCGCTCGTCGCCCTCAAGCGAGGCAATGTGAACCGCATCGAGGATTCCGTTCTTTCCTTAGAGGGCCGCGAGTTGGTACGGGGTTACCAAATCGATTGCACCGTTTTTGGCGAGTTCGTTTAATTGACGTTCGCTCTCTGGGGCCGCTCTGAATTTGGCGCGACGATGGATCATCGTAACGCGCTCGGCGACATCCGCTAGCGAAAGCGCCCAATCGACAGCTGAATCGCCCCCGCCGGCGATGACGACGCGCTTATCGGCCAGGTCCTGCACTTGCCGAACCATGTAAAACACGCTGGTGCCCTCGAATTCCTCGATCCGCTCAAGCGGCGGTCGATTGGGGCCGAAAGCGCCAACGCCCGCGGCGATGAGAATTGCCGTCGACTCGATCGTCATCTTCTTTTGAGGTGGAAGCCGTCCAACGCCCGTTGCGGTCGTTGACTGCGATTACCTGTTGGCCAAGATTGAAGGTTGGATGGAAGGGTGATATTTGCTCGATCAACCGGTCGATAAGCTCATTGGCGGCGATCTCAGGAAAGCCCGGTATGTCGTAGATCGGCTTCTCTGGGTAGAGGGCTGTGCACTGCCCACCCGGCTCATCGAGCACATCGACAACGTGGCAGCGCATGCCGAGCATGCCCAGTTCGAAAACTGAAAACAGGCCCACCGGAGCAGCGCCAATTATCGTGACGTCCGTGGTGTGAATTTGACTCATCCGGCCCCTTTCGCCCCTGACTGGTTGAGATCAGCGGCAAATCTTCATCAGGATCGCACATTTTGTTGCCGCGATGTCGGCACAGGGGATACAAACGGGCATGTCGACCATCGCCCGGCAAGCGCTATTATCGATCGAAACTTTGCTTCCGAATGTCAGTGCCACGCAATGCTTGGCAGCTGAAGTTGCAGCCCAGGCACAGCGTGGCGACGTCATCGCGTTGTCGGGCGATCTCGGATCCGGCAAAACGACATTCGCAAGATATTTCCTGAGCGCGCGAGGCGTCGAGGGGGAGGTTCCGAGCCCTACTTTCACCCTCGTGCAGACCTATAGCGTCAAGCCGGCCGCGATCTGGCATTTCGATCTCTATAGGATTTCAACTCGCGACGACGCTCTAGAACTTGGCATTGAAGAGGCGTTCGCGGATGGGATCAGCTTGATTGAGTGGCCCGACCGGCTCGAGGATTTACTTCCGTCGCATCGTCTCGATGTGGATCTGTCGTTCGTCGACAGCGACGAGGACGCTCGCAAGGCCCACCTTTCGGGAAATGATACTTGGCGCAAACGTCTTGAAGCGGCGGGGCTTGGAACCCTTGACCGAGATCGCGCGAAACTATGACGGACGCTAGGCGATCCACGGAAATCTCTGCATTTCTCGCCGAGCATAAGCTCGATGAGATTACCCTGGTACCGCTTGCCGACGATGCGTCATTCCGGAGATATTTCCGCGTTCGCGGGAGTGGCCGCCGCAGCGTTTTGATGGATGCACCGCCCGGGCGCGAGGATGTCCGACCCTTCCTTGCGATCGCCGACTGTTTGCGCGGGTTTGGTTACAGTACTCCTGAAATTCTGGCAGTGGATCCCGCGCGCGGCTTCGTCCTCCTCGAAGACCTTGGTGACGACAAGCTGTCGACCCTAGCGGCTACCGGTCAGGTACGCCGAACCCACTATGAGTTGGCGATCGACCTACTTGTCGACCTTCACGCACGCCCCGTGCAGCCGATAGCCCCTCCCTATGACGAGACTCTACTGATGGCGGAATTGGGGTTGTTCGTAGATTGGTATGTTCCCGCCGCCGCAGGGAGCGCGCTGTCCCCGGATGCAGCGAGCGCGTTCAACGATTTGTGGCAGCGTACGCTGAGCGCCTATGCAGGTTCTCGCGAGGTATTGGTGCTGCTCGATTATCACGCCGACAATTTGATGTGGCTTGAAGACCGTCGCGGGTTGGCTAAGTTGGGATTGTTGGATTTCCAGGATGCGGTGATCGGGCATCCCGCCTACGATCTCGTTTCCCTGCTCGAGGATGCGCGTCTCGACGTCGACGTTGATCTCGCCGAAGCCATGCTAAGCCGCTACATCGCTGCCACGGATCGCGATAGCGGCGCCTTTCGCACCGCCTTTGCGATCCTCGGCGCCCAGCGAAATTCCAAGATCATCGGTATCTTCACACGCTTATTGGCGCGCGATGGAAAGCCCGGATATCTGGAGCTGATTCCGCGCGTTTGGCGCTATCTCGAACGCGACTTATCGCATCCCGAGCTCGATGAGCTGCGCCAGTGGTACGATCGCTATGTACCCGTGCGGCTACGCGAGACGGCGTTGGCTCCTGAGTTTGCCCGCCGTGTTCACGAATCCACGACGCGTGATCGTTCCGTATGACCGCCGATCAAACACCAAATTCGGCAATGATACTCGCGGCGGGGCTCGGGACGCGGATGCGTCCGATCAGCCTCGATATCCCGAAAGTATTGGTGCCGGTGCTGGGCCGGCCGGTAATTGACTATGCGATGGAGCGATTGGCACAGGCTGGAATAACGAACGCGGTCGTGAACGCGCATCACCACGCTGACAAACTCATTGCCCATTTGACCCATTTGGCCCCCGCGCCGGATTGCATTGCCCCGGTCGTCAACATTAGCGATGAGCGAGCCGGACTGCTCGATACCGGGGGCGGTTTCGCCAAAGCGCTACCGATCCTGGGCGCCGCGCCGTTCTACGGGATCAACGGCGACGTCATCTGGCTCGACGGCGTTTTCAACACGCTCCACCGGCTTGCCGCACGTTGGGACTCCGACAGCATGGACGCGCTGCTCCTGGTGACCCTCTGCCCACGTGCGGTGGGCTATGCCGGCCAGGGTGACTTCATGATGGACCCGAATGGGCTTCTACGCCGCCGCCAAGAGCGGGAAGTCGCACCTTATGTCTATTCGGGAATACAAATTCTTCATCCCCGGCTATTCGCTCGGTGTCCGGCCGGCCCATTCTCGCTCAACGTCCTTTACGATCGGGCTATTAGGGCTAAACGATTATATGGATTGTGTCATGACGGTCTGTGGTTGCATGTCGGCACACCCGACGGGCTGCGGGCCGCCGAAGCTACGCTTGCTGGTTTGTAATGATTCTCACCGTTCCATAGACAAACGATATGAGCGAGCGCGCCACGGTCTACAACATTCCATCGGGTGAGCCGTTTCTCGAGGCGCTTGCCCGCGGCATCCTCAATGATAACGCTACGACACCGCATGAAATAGTGGATACCAGGGTCCTGTTGCCGACCCGACGAGCTTGCCGCGCACTACGCGACGCGTTTTTGCGGGTCGCGAACGGCGCCGCGCTTATCCTCCCTCGTATGCAGGCGCTCGGGGACATCGACGACGAAGAGAATAGTGCGTTGGGCTCGAACGCCCTGGGAATAGTCACCTCGACGGCTGTGCCGTTCGCGATCGAACCTATTCAGCGCAAGCTGCTACTGACGCGTTTGGTTCTCAAATTTGATCGCGAACGGCGTGCGGCAACGGCCTCGGCGACATCGCCGATTGAACCCGGCCAAGCCGCCGATCTTGCCGACGACCTGGCAGCATTGCTGGACCAAGTCCAAACCGAGCAACAGAGTCTTGATGATATTGCGTCGCTGGCGCCTGCCGAACTGGCGATCCATTGGCAAGAGACACTCAATTTCCTCGCCATCATCACCGACCACTGGCCACAAATTCTTGCCGAGGCCAATCTGATCGACCACGCTGACCGGCGAAATCGTACGTTTGATGAACTGGTTGATTCGTGGCGACGCGATCCACCGCAGACGCCGATAATCGCCGCCGGCTCGACCGGAAGCATCCCGGCGACAGCAGAGCTTTTGGGTGTTATCGCCCGGCTGCCGCGCGGCGCCGTTATCCTTCCGGGACTTGATGCGGAATTGGACACGGCGTCGTGGGACGTCCTCGGAGCCACCCACCCGCAACACGGGATAAAACAGTTGCTTCAGCGCATCGGGGTCGCCCGCGACGAGGTGGAGGTGTGGCCGAGTGTTAAACTGGGGCAAGAGCCACTCCGGACCAAGTTGATGCGGGACGCGATGCGACCGGCTGAGCGACCGATCGCGTCAGAGGACGCGCCACATCTCAACCAGACCGCCTTTGCCGGTTTGCAATGGCTCAACCATCCGACGCCGCAAGATGAAGCCAAGACGATCGCGGTATTGATGCGCGAGACCCTGGAACACAGTGAGCGTACGGCAGCGCTGATAACTCCCGATCGCGCACTAGCTAGGCGGGTTGCCGCCGAGTTGCAGCGCTGGGGCATCGGTGTTGATGACTCGGCCGGCACGCCATTACGCGACACACCGGTTGGAACCTTCCTGCGGCTGAGTGCAGACCTCGCTGGCTCAGGCGTCATACCGATAGCGCTGCTCGCGCTGCTGAAGCATCCGCTGGCGGCAGGCGGTGCGGCCCCCGAAATGTTCCGGTCTCGCGCTAGAAAGCTCGAACTCGCAATTCTCCGCGGCCCGCGCCCTGCACCTGGGTTTAACGGGCTCCGCGCCGCCCTGAAGGCGGCCGCGATGGAAGAGCTTCAGCAAGAAACTCTATCCGCCTGGCTCGACGAAATCGCCGAACAGGCGGCACCGTTCATTGCCATGGTTGCGAGTTCAGCGACATCGCTGGGCGACCTCCTGACGGCGCATGTTGGTTTTGCGGAATGGTTGGCCGGTCATGACAAAAAGCGCGGCGCTGAGTGCCTATGGAACGGTGAGTCCGGTGAAGCGGCCGCTCTGCTGATCGAGGAAATTCGCACCGCGTCCGGCGCGCTGCCCGAGATCGCTGGCGCAGCCTATCCCGGGTTGTTCGAATCGCTGATGCGGGGCCGGGTCGTTCGGCCGGCATGGGGGCGTCATCCACGGTTATCCATCCTCGGCACGTTGGAGGCTCGCCTGCAATTTGCCGATCTCGTGATACTGGGTGGTCTCAACGAAGGAACCTGGCCGCCTGATCCAATGCCAGATCCATGGCTAAGCCGGCCGATGCGCGCGGCGCTCGGGTTGTCAGCTCCGGAACGCCGGATCGGACAATCGGCGCACGATTTTGCCCAAGCGGCAGCGGCGCCCCAGGTCGTGTTGAGCCGGGCTACCAAAGTCGGCGGCACACCAACGGTGCCGGCGAGATGGCTACTCCGCCTGGCCACATTGGCCACCCGCTCTGCCGTGGCGTGGGGACCGACAATGCGCAGCGCGGGACAACAATGGGCGGCGCGGCTCGATGAGCCCAACCGGGTGGAACCAAGGCCTGCGCCCGCGGCCGCGCCGCCGCTGGCAGCGCGGCCGCGAAGAATGTCGGTAACGCGGGTCGAGACATGGATACGCGATCCGTATGCCGTCTACGCCAGGGAAATTCTTCGCCTGCGTCGGCTCGATGTGGTCGACGCAACGCCCAACGCTGCCAATCGCGGTATCGTCATCCACGCCGTGCTCGATCGATTCGTTGCGGCCTATCCCAACGCGCTTCCTGAGGACGCTCTGCAGAGATTGCTCGCGATCGGTGGCGAAGAATTCGCCCGGGCACGAATTCGGCCGGGCGTTGCAGCATTCTGGTGGGCGCGCTTTGTCCGCATCGCGCGCTGGTTTGTCGACAACGAGATGAGGCGGCGGCGGAACAACCAACCCTTGGGCTCGGAAATACGCGGCGAGTTATCTCTCAATCTCGACGGTGGTGGTTTCACACTCACCGCGATAGCGGATCGGATCGACCGGCGCGATGACGGCGCCCTCACGATAATCGATTACAAGACCGGACAAATACCATCGCCCAAGCAGGTTCATGGCGGGTGGTCGC
>CAUZWH010000133.1:0-7825 GCA_963583675.1 Alphaproteobacteria bacterium | reverse complement strand
CTAGGCGAAGGGTCGACTGGCGCTGAAAGCGGGCGCGCATCTCGCTGGCGAGCAGAGCCCAAATGACGACATTCGCCGCTCCCAGGATTACAAATGTGGCTATCAGGATGATGAATTGCGGGATCAGTGGGGCGTCCTGCTCGATGAATTGCGGCACGAACGCGATGAAGAAGACCAGCCCTTTGGGGTTGAGCGTGGTCACTACGTAACAATTCCAAAACATTCGCCCAGTGCCGGCGTTCACCCGATTGGCGGTCAAGGCGCTCAACGAAGGCGGGCTTCGCCAGAGCTGGATGCCGAGCCAGACGAGATAAATTGCGCCAGCAATCTTGACGGCGGTGAACAGCGTGGCGGAGGCGGCGAGAATGGCGCCGGCACCGAGCAGCGATATGGTCATCGCGGTCAGGTCGCCCAGAGCAACCCCCGGCACAGTTGCCCACGCACTGGATCGTCCCTTGCCGAGCGCATAGCTCACGACAATCATGACCGTCGGTCCGGGGACGGCAAGTAATGCGCTACTCGCGATGGCAAATGCGAGCCAAAGCTCCAGAGACATGGTTAATCCAAGAATTGACGGGCTTGGCGGTCACAAACATTGATCGGCGAACCCAGATAGGCCGCTAAGTTCAAGTACTGCTGGTTAGCATGCGTCCGTGGAGCATGCAGCGCAACGCGTCGGAAACGTCGCCGACACCATCGCCGGCCGGTTCCTTGCGCTCGCGCTGGAGCAGAATATAGGCTACCGGCACCAGCGAGGCCGTCAGGCATGCGGTGAGGATTGCCTCCGCCGGATAACCCGCCAGTTCGGCATCGCGCCACTTTGCAAGCCAGGACGAGAGCTCGGTACCCTGGGCCTTGGCGAATTGGTTGAGTTTTTCGAGTTCTTCGTCGTCAATTTCTTCGGCAGCACTCATGGTCTCAATCCTTCGATGTAAGTCCAAAAAAAGGGGCTTTTCGGATAAAGAGCGGGGCGAGGCGGTTGCGACTAGAAGCGGGCGCGGTAATAAGGGCCCAACTGTTCCAGCCCGAGCCACTCGTGGTCGATGCCGGCCTTGCGGATGATGTAACCGCTCGCTGAACCCAGGCACACTTCCCGGCAACCGGTTTCACGAGCCCAGTCGACGAACTGCAAGATCATTCGCGCAGCGGCGAGGTAGCCCTGAGCGCTTTCGTGAACGAACATCGATACGTCGCTAGCCAGCTAGTCACTACTATTGGGATTGCGGTAGCGATGACCAACGAAGAAACCAACCGTATCTTCAAGCCGCCGCAAGCGGGCTTCACGCAGACTTGCAGGCCAGGTGTCGTGGCGGGACACGCCGGTCTCTTCAGCTACCAGAACGTCGTAGCTGCCGGAGGTGACCCAGCCTTTGGCGAGACGATTAATTTTCTCGCGATCGAACGGCATCAACGCGACGGTTGCATCGGCGTGGAGTTCACGCCCCAACAGAACACAGGCTTCAATATCGGAGTTATGTGCGTTGCGAACAACAAGGTTGCCACTCTGCTTGGCGGCGCTGGATGCAATATTTCCCTCAAATTCCAACATGTGATCACCATCACTTTTTAAATCTATTATTATAAGGTTACTGTTTTATCATTACCTTAACATGAAAATGGTCTGTGGGTAGATCAATAAAAAATACGCATATTGGAAAAAAGTTTGAGCTAAACAGAGAATTTGTGCAGATCTATATACAGCGGGCGCACAAATCCGCGGATAACCACCGGATTCAGCGTCCGAACAGCAGCCTAGATAGCTCGAGAAATTGGATGTTTGGGTAGCTTGCTAGCGTAGCAGGTGGGGTATTTTCGCCCTGTGACCGGGGATCACCACCAATAACCGCCCCACCAGAGCGGTTGTTCGCTTAGGTCAGCGATGAAGTACACAGTCCAGGAGAGCCCGCCCAAGCGATCCAAACCGTGGATAACGCATAGGATGCGCGGGTGTAATGGCGAATCAGGGCTTCTACTTTCACGCAGGTGCCTCCCCCGAGACTGCAACAACCACCGTACTCGAAAAGAAGGGTAAACCCTCTAGAACATTCTGCCCTGGGGGCATCGGTAATACCTCGATAGGGTAGGTAGGTTTTGAAAGTAACTTACCCCCACGCTAGGTTGGCAGCCGATTTCGCAATCGGCAGCAGTGGTAGCGGTCAAATAAATGGAAACTCGTACACTCGGTAAAACTGGCCTTGAGGTATCCGTGCTCGGCTTTGGCGGTGCGCCGGTCGGCTATCTTGCGACGGATACGCGGGACGCATCGGTAATCCTCAACACGCTGCTCGATCGCGGCGTCAATTTCATCGACACCGCGGCCAGCTACAGCGGTTCTGAAGATCTGATCGGCGCGGCCATCGGCCACCGCCGTGATGACTATGTATTGTTGTCAAAATGTGGTCAGGCTTTTGACGACATCGATGGGGCCGCATGGTCGGCACAAGCGATCGCGCAGACGGTGGATCGTGCGTTGCGTCGCTTGCGAACCGACCATCTCGACATCATGATCTTGCATTCCTGCGAAATAGATATCCTTGAAGCCGGCGATGCGATGGGCGCATTAACCGCGGCTCAGGACGCTGGCAAGGTGCGTTTTGTCGGCTATTCCGGCGACAACGAAACGGCCGCGTTTGCAACCGGACTCGATGCTGTATCGGTCATCGAGACGTCGATCAACTTCTGTGATCAAGCCAATATCACAACCGTTCTGCCGCAGGCCGAGCGGCACAATGTTGGTGTGATCGCCAAACGCCCAGTCGCCAACGGTGCCTGGAAGGCCCTGTCCGAGCAGGAAGGCCTCTATGCCGATTACGCCAAAACCTATTCCGAGCGTTTTGCACGAATGGCTCTAAAAGCCGAAGACTTGGGATTTGACGGGAATGGAACTGTGGTGTGGCCCGAGATAGCGCTGCGCTACACGCTCTCGCAGTCATCGGTTGGCACGGCGATCGTCGGTACGACGAAGTTGTCGCACGTCGAGGCCAACATCTCGACCGCCGAAAAAGGCCCGCTCGACAAAGCCGTCATCGCCGAATTGAACCATGCGTTCCAGCAAGCCGAAGCGGCGTCCGGCGAAGCCTGGCTCGGGCAGCGATAGCGCCGCAAGCTTCTTCATAACCAGCCTTCCTCAGATCGTGTGGCCTTCGAGTCAAGCAACCCAGCAATGATCCGAAGGCGATCCATTGTACGGTGTGCCCGTGTATTTCGTCACGCTCCGGGCTTGAACGCGGGTCATTAAATCTAGCGCTAGCGTCTCAACTGCCGGTGGATGATTAGGTCGCCCGAGCCCAGAGTCCATTCGCCCGCCGTTTGGCGACGATCGCACCAGAGAGGAGGAGCAGAACCAGGGCGGGGACAGCGTTGGTCAACGGATCAAAAGCCACGTGATAGCCGACCGCGCCGATCATGATGATTACCAAACCTGCCGCCGCCAACGCGCTTAGCTTGCGCAGATAAATGCCGATTGCACCGGCGATCTCACAAACCCCGATAAAGTAGCCGAACCAGGCCGGCAAGCCCAATTTCGCAAAGCTGACATGCGCCATCGGCACGCCCATCAGTTTGGCTATTCCAGCGGCGGAAAAACCAACCGATACCAACACGATCGCCGCCCAAATCCAGTTCTTTCGCACAAATTCCATTTTCAAGTCCTCTCCTCGTCACACGGTTCGCTGCTACGCCAGCTGCGGCATCACTTTGGTCGCCAGCAGCTCCATCGATTTCACAACTTTTTCGTGCTCCATACCGCCGGGACTCATGTTTGAGATAATGAAGTTGGCGCCGCAATCATCGCGCAACCAGCGTAAGCGGTTGACGACGTAATCGACGTCACCGATCCACAACAATTCGTCCTCGACTAGTTTTTCGAAAGTGAGCCCGCGGATATAGCCGGCCAGTTGCTTCTGGAAGGCGAACCGTTCGGGATAGGCCTCGCCCTCGGGCAACGTGAACATGTCGGCGAAATCTTCGATCAGCCATTCGATGCTTTGGCGCGCTTCCTCGTGAGCTTTGGCGACGGTGTCGCTCAAGAAGATGTGGGGGTGGGCAACGCGATACATGTCGTTGCGGCCAGCCTCGGACATGATCGTGCTCAAATGGCCAAAGTTCTCCTTGATCTTGTCGAGTTGACTGAACGAAGCGCCGACCATCGGGGTAATGCCCTGGGCCACGGCGGCCTTCATCGAGCCCGGGTGCAGTGTGGGCGTCCATAGCGGCGGGTGCGGGCGCTGGAGCGGCATCGGGTTCACCGCGACTTCCGGGATCGTGTAGTACTTGCCCTCGTAGGAGAACGGCTCTCCCGTCCACGCTTTGAGGATGATTTCCAGGCACTCTTCGTAGCGCGGCTGCGATTCCTCCCAATCGAGCCCGTAGCCGTCGAACTCCATCTTGAAGGCGCCGCGGCCGACGCCGAATTCGAGCCGGCCGTCGCAGAGGATGTCGAGGGTGGCGTAGTCCTGAGCGACTTCGAGGGGGTTGTGCCAGGGCAAAACACAGATCGCCGTGCCCAACCGGATGCGCTTGGTGCGGGCCGCCATGTTCGAGAGCGTAACCACGGGTGAGGGGCGGCCGTGGCGGCAGAACGCGTGCTCGGCGAGAAACAACGCATCGAACCCGAGCCGGTCGGCCAGTTCGGCTTCATCGACCCGGCCCCGATAGACCGTGTTGTAATCCTGATCCTCGCGGCACTGGATATTCATGAATGCTGCGAACTTCATCGCCATCCCCCCTGCAAACAAACCACTCTCTACGACTTACTTACGCACGCTCCACGAGCTTTCCTGCGACCACCACGGGTTCGTTGTCGACACTAATATTGCAGTGGCGCATCGGGAGGTCGAAATGGCAACGCGAGTGGCGGCCGGCAGCGTAGTTCGGTCCGGTCGAGATCAGGAAGTTACCTTCGAAACTGCGCCCATCGACACCCGCCGCCTCGTTTCTGCCGTAGAACGTCAAGGCGTCCCACAACGCTTTTTCGTGCATCCCCCAGCCAACATGCGAAATCCCATAGGCGTTGCGATCGCCCCAGCGCCCGTAGTAGTCGCGCAGGAGCTCGGCATCCAACCCGTCGCCGATGATCTCATCGACGAAGCCGCCCTTGAAGCGCAGCGTCACGGGGCTTTCAACATAACGATAGAACGGAAAGACAATATCGCCGCAAGCCAACACGACGTTGCCGTCGACCTCGTCGGTCGCCGGATAAGCGACCACCGCGCAAGTCGCCCAGGTCGCCGACGTGCCTGGCTTGTCGCAAAATCCGTAGGCACCTTTGACGATCCCGCCACGTAGGTTTACGCGCAGATCGGTACCGGCCTCCGAGGTGACGGTCATCTGCTCGGCGCGGCTAAGGCGTTCGACGGCGCGGTCGATGCGCCAACAGCGCTCGTCGGTCGGCAACAGCCGCTCGAGCGCGTCGGGCGGTTCCTTGATCAGCAAAGTACGGGTGCCGCTTTTGAGAATCTCGCCACGCTGCTGCGAGTGGATGAGCCCGTCGAGGCTGAGGTCGACGATGAAATCGACCGATTTTAGAAGTCCGGTTACCTCGGGATAATCGTCGAGCACGATCGAGCTGGCGTTGCCACGGTCGATGCTGGGGATCTCCGATTGCGCGGGCGAGCTGGATGGCAGCAATACTTGAAAGGCGCGCCCCCCCATTGCCGCCGCCGCGGACTGTGCGGCCTGCACATACTGCCAGCGCGATTCGGATTCTGTCAGAATCGCCACGCTCTCACCGGCGCTAACCTTGCACCATTCGAATTCCTTCATGAACAGCGACGTCAGTGCCGGGTTTGCCGTCTGCATGGTTATGTCCCTGGGCCGATGTGCGTGGGTAGCTCAGCCGAGTGCGGTGAAGAAGCTCGTTGCCAGCCGGTTGAAGTTATCGTGGCTCTCGCGAAACGCGAAGTGTCCTGCTTGGTTAGCGACATGCATCGAAACGCTCGGGTAGTTCGATGCTAGCAGATCAAAAACGCGTAGCCCCATCGGGTCAAGTGGGGCGGAGGGGTCGTCCTTGCCCCAGTGAATAAGCGTTGGGGTGTGGTACTCGCTGTTCTCGATGCGCTCGATCGTGTGCGCCTTGTCGGTATCGACACTGGGTTCGAACACCTCGGCGCTGAGGGTTTTCATCTTGTCGCGGGCTACGGTCGACTTGGGCAGGTGAAAAATCCGGTACCACTCGTCGACCCAGGCTTCCGTAACGCAGGCCTTGGCAAAACACATGACCTCGGCGCGATAGCGGACCCAGTCGCGCGAGCCAATCTCGAACGGCGCCTGCGCGCGCACCTTCTTGCTGAATTCGGGGATCGCGCCAACGCCTGGCGTCATCGAAGCGCTGTTGCAGAGGATGAAGCCGCGGATCAATTCGGGATGGTCGAGGCACAGGGACGCGCCATTGAAGGCGCCGCGCGACTGGCCAATCAGGTTGATACTATCGAGCCCGAGCGTGCGCACGAAGCGGTAGATGTGATCGGTCATGCAAGCAATGGTGTAGTCCGCATCGGTGGCCGGGTTGTCGGTCTCACCGTGTCCCAGCTTGTCGGGTGCGATCACGCGAAAGGACTCGGCCAACACGTCAAGATTCTCGGCGAAGATATCGAGTGAGGACCCGGTTCCGATCGCCCCCCCATGGACCAGCACCATCGGCTGCCCGCTGCCCTTCTCGAAATAACGGGTGCGCACGCCGTCCACGTCGATGTAGTTGAAGTGATCAGCGATCATGCAACGACGCGCCGGCCAATCCGGTCCCTGTTGGTCGATGCGCCATGATAACGTTGATGCTGCGGTCCGTCGCGCTATCCATATGAATTATCGAAGTTAGGAGAGGACGATCATGAAAGGTGCCGACCTGATCATTGATGCACTTGGGCGCATCAACGAAACGCTCCATGCGGAACTCGCTGATATTACCCCGGACGAACTCGCTGCTGATCCGCAGCCCTCAGTGGGCTGGCTGACCTGGCATCTCATCCGGGTTCAGGACTCCCAGATTTGCACAGTTTCAGATCGCACACAGGCGTGGATCGAAGACGGATGGCACAAAAAGTTCAATATGGCGCCGGAGCCGCGCGATTATGGCCCCGCGCACACCCACACGCACGCCCAGGCCAAGTCGCTTGGCGCCGACACCGCTACCTTGCTGGCTTATCACGACGCCGTCTTTGGTCGCAGCGTGGCCTACCTGGATAGCCTAAGCGACGCTGACCTCGAACGGGTGCTGGACGACCCCCGCTACGACCCGCGCCCGACCGTCGGGGTCAGGCTGGTGAGTGTGGTCGACGACAACATGCAGCACGCCGGCCAGGTTATCTTCCAGAAGGCGTGCCTACGGAGCGGCGGGTGGTTTCCTAATCCGTCAACCGGTTAGGCGTCCTCGATCGTGCAATGATATACTTGGCCCAGTAATGGGAGGGAATGAGCCAAACTAGCCGCTTGGCTCACCTATTCCGTATGAGGCTTCTCGACCCATGGTGAGCTCATCGTTCGCCTTTGCTTTGATCTCGATTGATCCAGTGCCCTTATACATAAGGTCAAATATGTTGGCGGCAGCCTGAAGCCACTTTGAACGCCCTTCGATGCTCCAATTGGTTTCCGGTTCCGGGAGTGTCTTGAGCAAACCTTGAATAAACGGATGCAAATCTAGGGCCGGCGCTGGGGCTGGTTTCTCTCGGTGGACGGTCCGCTCTGGCTCATCGTCCTGCTCGTCCTCGTCCTCGTCCTCCCTCTCGAAGGCCCCTGACGGAACACCAATAACCGGCTCAATCAACCGGTCCATGCCGTTTGGGAAATACCCTGCCGCGCGGCTGATTTATCAAATGCTAGACGCGCTCTC
>CAUZWH010000132.1:0-7850 GCA_963583675.1 Alphaproteobacteria bacterium | reverse complement strand
AACAATGCCATATTTGACACCAAATTGGGGGGGTGAAAATTGTGTTGGCCGGGAAAAAGACAAACTGTTATAAATACTGGTTAATAAAAATAAGGGGAGGAAAGTAATGAAACATATCAAAATCGCTGCGATGATCGTAGCCTCATTAGCGATTGCCAGCACGGCGACAGCCGATGAAAAATTCCCGTCCAAGACCATCGAAATTATCACCCACGCCGGTGCCGGCGGTGGCACCGACGTAAACTCGCGCATGATGATGCTGCGTGGACGCCGGATGCTGCAGGCCGACATGGTGGTGGTCAACAAGCGCGGCGGCAACGGCGCGTTGGCCATGCAGTACTTCAAGAGCCGGCCGGCCGATGGCCATACCATCATGACCTTCACCAACGGCCATGCCTTAACCATAGCGCTGGGCAAGAGCGACCTGAAGGTTGACGACATGCGGCCACTCGCGCGCGGCACCAACGATCCGCAGCTGTTGATGGCCAATTGCAAGACCGCACCGTACAAGACCTCGGATGAGTTCCTAGCCTATGTGCGCAAGCACAAGATGAAGTTCGGCACCACCAATATCGGTGGCCTGGACCACATCACCGCCTACGTGTTCGCCAAGCGGGCCGGCGCCATTCAGCCGACCATCATACCCTTTAAGGGCGGCGGAGAGCTGGCGACCCAACTGGTGGCCGGATCCATCGATATCGGCGTGCTGAACCTGTCGGAAGCCTCGGCCCAGATCGAAGCCGGTGATATCTGCCCGATGGTCGTCCTCCACACCGGGCGCATGAAGCCGATCCCCAACGTCAAGACCGCCAAGGAAATGGGCGTGGACGTGGTGTTCGCCACGGTGCGCGGGTTCGTCACCCATGCCAGTGTCGACGACGCCAAGGCGGCGACACTGGAAAAGGGCATGCTGAAGGCGATGAGCCACAGCATCTATCAGGCCTATCTGACATCCTCGGGACTGGATGGCACCTCGGTGCTGGGCGCCAAGGAATGGGGCGCGCAGATCAAGCAGTTGTTGCAAGACCTAATTCCGGCGGCCACAGACATGGGATTGGTGAAATAGTCACCCGCTCTTAATCCAAAGTATCCCAGCATGAGCACACATGACGAAGCCGGCCGGACGACAGACCCGTCGTCCGGCTGCGCTGTCTGGACCAATTTCCTGATCCCGGCGTTCATCTTCGCGTTCTGCGGTGTGGTCACCTATGTCAGCCTGACCCTGGACGAGGCCTTGCCGATCATCGTCGGCGACTCGATGCAACCGCGGGTCTTCCCAATTTTTTTGATGGTAGTCATCGCCATCCTCAATCTCGGCATCATCCTGCAATTGGTCTGCAACCCGCCGAGGCGCATCAATCGGGAGCCGGCCACCACCTGGATCACCGTGGTCCTGATGGGGGTGTTCTATTTTCTGACCGAATTCGTCGACATCATGCTGGCCCTGGCCGCCGTGATGTTCGCCATGTGCATGATCTGGGGCGAACGGCGCTGGTGGGTGGCGACCTTGACCGCGCTGATCACCACCGGCGCGATCTTCTTCAGTTTCGATCTGATCCTGGAGGTGCGCTTTCCGCGCGGCCTCTTCACCGACTGGTATTACGGCTAGGGCGAGAATACGGCAATGTTCCTTGAAGCACTTACCGCCATGGTCTCCGTCGTGGGTGACCCGTATCTGATGGCGCTGATCTTCGTCACCACCGTCGGTGGGGTCGTTATCGGCGCCTTGCCCGGCCTGGGCTCCACCACCGGAGCTGCCCTGCTGCTGCCCTTTACCCTGACCATGGAACCGGTCGCCGCCATCGCGGTGCTGACCACGCTCTATGTCTCCGCTACCTTCGCCGGCTCCATCACCGCGATCCTGATCAACACCCCCGGCACTGCCGCCGCCGCCGCCACCTGCCTCGACGGCTATCCCTTGGCGCAACGTGGAGAGGCCGGCCGCGCGCTTGGCATCGCCGTCGTCGCCAGCACCATTGGTGGCCTCTTCTCCGTCATCGTGCTGTCGGTGTCAGCCCCGATGTTGGCTCGGGTGGCCTACGAGTTCCGGCCGCCGGAATATTTCGCGCTCACCATCTTCGGCCTCTCCATGCTGGCCTCTATCAGCGAGGGCGGGGCGACGAAGAACCTGATCGGCGGCATGTTCGGGGTCTGGCTAGCAACCATCGGCGCTGACGCCAGCACCGGGGTTGAGCGCTTCATGTTCGGCAATTTCGAGCTTTATGAGGGACTTAACTTCATCCCAGTGCTGGTCGGCATGTTCGCCATCAGCGAGTTGCTAGTGCAGTCCAAGACCCTGAATATGGTCATGGAACGAGTCACCATGAAGGCGGTGCAACTGCCCTCAATGGCGGACTACAAGAAAATTTGGCGCACCGTTCTGCGGTCCTGCGGCATCGGCACCTTCATCGGCATCCTACCGGCAGAGGGGTCGACCGTCGCCTCGATGATCGGCTATGCCGAGGCCAAGCGCTGGTCTCGCACGCCGGAGGAATTCGGCAAGGGTGCGATCGAAGGGGTGGCCGGGGCCGAGGCCGCCAACAACGCCGCCACCGGCGGGGCCATGGTACCGACTTTGGTGCTGGGTATCCCCGGCAGCGGCACCACCGCCGTCATCCTGGTCGGCTTGATGGTACACGGCTTGCGACCCGGCCCGCATCTGTTCACCGAACAATTGGACAAGGTCTACGCCATCTTCGGATCCATGTTCGTTGCCAATCTGATGTTCTTCGTGCTCGGCCTGTTTGCCGCCAAGCTGTTCGCCCGGGTCACCCTGGTGCCACGCAATATTCTGTGGCCAATCGTCTTCGCCTTCAGCGTGCTGGGCGCCTATGCCTTGGCACAATCCATGCTAGACGTCTATATCGCGCTGATTTTTGGCGTCGTCGGCTACCTGCTCCGCCGTTTTGGCTTCGCTGTCGCCCCGGTAGCGATCGGCCTGATCTTGGGCGAAATGGTCGAGACTAATCTGCAGAACTCGCTGAAAATGTTCGATGGCGAATGGTGGCAAATCCCCATGCAACCCCTGGCCGCCCTGTTCCTGGTGTTGGCGGTGCTTGGCCTTTCCCAACCTTATCTGATCAAATGGTACCAAACCCGCAAGGCTGCCCGAGCTGCCCGAGGCTGAGCCATTAACATCTGCGAAGATATCTGACATGACCGATCAACCGGGCCCGCTGACCGGCTTTGTCAAACCAAACTGACTTGCCAGCGTTGCTTTCTCGATCGTACAACGTCGGTTCCCTGGCTTTGGATGCGCGGACTTGATAGCCGGTGTCGGAATCGCCGAAAATGAGCCAGAGCGGCGACGGTCGTTTTTTGTTCACGGTTAGCGTTCCGTGGCCCAAAGCTGCCCCTTCAGCTAGGTGGTTCGGGGTTAATCCTAGCGCCGCTTTTCGGCAGTCCACCAAAAACCCGCAAACGGGGCCCTTGGGCTAGTAGGCGCGTCGTTTCTCCCAGCCCCCCAAAATGCTCCAGGTCCTCTGAGAGACCTTAAAACGTCGTCACGGGTCTCAGCCAACACGACACCGGCAGCGCTGGCCAAGCCAACGATCAACACCAATGCCGTGAGGAATTGCTTCATCAAAAGGCCGTTCGGTCATCGTACCTTTGCGAGGTTCAACTCTTAGCCCTGGTGCGAGCTACCAACCACTACGTGTCGCATGGTCGCGCAGATCGGCGTCAAGGTCGAGGGAAAGGCCGCCAAAGGCTCACCCTGGCAGCAGCGAAACCATCCCTGATGCCCCGGGCATGCAGACCCTTGTTCTCGAGTTGCTCTTCCCTGGGATTTTCCATGTGGAGCTCTCCCAACCCGAAATTTATGTCTTGGATCAGTTTCACATGTAATTGTCATTAGACAAAGGTGGCGCTGACATTGCCGAATGCCGAAGACGTCACATCGACGCGCGTTTTATCGCCGAGTGGAATAGGTGGACCGAAAGCGCCGGTCAAGATCAGATCGCCCTTGACCAGCTGCCGCCCCGCTTTGGCCTGTTGCTCTGCCAGCCAGCCGATCGCTGACAGGATGTCGCCCGGCCATTGCAGAGAGGACCAGGAATCAACGGTCTCTCCATCAAAGGTCAGCGACAGATCGGTTTTCTGCCCGGGTTCAGGAACTGGCATGGCCGGACCACGGACCACGCCTGCATGAATGGCATTATTGGCGAGCAATTCATGGCCATGGGGCTTTTCACTCCGCAGTTTGAGGTTATGGATCTCTATAACCGGATAGATTGCGTCGATGGCTGACATCATCTTGTCAGCAGAGACTTTTCCCGGATTGATGGCACGGTTCACGGTGACAGCGAATTCGGCCTCAAGCGCGACATTCGCGTAGTTGGCTTTCTTCAGCTCTGCGCCATCGGCATATTGCTCTGTGGACCAAAGGCGCCCCCAGGCCGGGTGCGACAAGCCCATCATCTTTTGGTTACCCTCGCCGACACAGCCGATTTTGTAGCCAACAACTGTTTCGCCCCGCTGCTCACGCAGTCGGGTAACCGCCGACTGCAATCGCCATGCATCGGGTATGTCCAGACGCAGCCCCTCGGCAAAGATGGTGCCGGGGGTCGCGGCGTCATAGTCCGCCAGCATCCGGCGCGCGATTGCATCTAAATTGGTGACGTCAGATCGTGACATGATTGGCATCCTTTAACATCGGACTAGATCGGACGGGACGGCAGGCTGGGGGCGTGTCCTAACACTCTCGCGATTTCCCCCCGAATCTCAGTTACCTTTGGACCGAGCCCCGAAGAGTCTATTGTACCAAGCACAGCTTGAAATTTACCTAACGACGCTTTTATCTGCATCGAAGGCACTAGACGCTATGGCCCGAATAAAACCGAAAACCGCCTCGAGTCTTCACCTCTCGGTAGGTGGGACGCTTATTTCCTCACGCATCGACAACTTTGAATTTTTCTACTAGAAAACCTTAGGAAATATCTACCGTTATGGGGGCAATGACTGGAACTACTACACTTAGTAAATCAGGCATTGCGAATTGTGGGTAGCCTTGCGCCCGGCCTCCTGCAGATGACCGTGGTCGGCCTTACTCTCGCGCTGGCGACGGCCTGCGGCGACGGCGGAACAACGACGCGCGCCGGCACTCCTGTCTCCTCCAGCTCTGGCACTCCCGCTATGGCCTCAGCAGATCCTACCGCTTCAGAGCCTTTGACGGTTTCCGTCGGCGATTCCGCGGGCCCGCTCCGGGCCGCACTGGGAGCGCCATCGGCGGAGCGCCAGCTGACCAATGACGCACCCAACACCATGGGTGCCGAGCTGATAGAGTACGCGTTCGCCAGAGAAGCGGCGCAACTGGTCGCCGCCGACGGCAGCGCCACACCGGCACGCAACGTCCAGTTTGTACTCAACAAGCAGGGCAGAGTGCTGCGCATACTTGAGAATCCGAATGCATTTGGCGCCGCCGGCCAACGGCAGCAACTGGGTTCGGCTGGACCACTGCCAGTGGCAGTAATCTTCAACGCCGACGCCCTAACACTTAAACGCACGACACCTTAGCCGGAAACCACAGAACGAGGCGCCGCAATCAGCGGGTACGAACTAAAGCTAAAAACGAGACCTCAGGAGTAGGTCGTGACCAATTACGTAGGGACAGAAACCACTTCGTACCCCTATTCCGGGGTCGTCTACGTTGAGTCGACCTTCTCGAACGGGCTGACCTATACCGGCACCGGCTTCATGGTCGGGCCGAACGACGTGCTCACCGCCAGTCACGTTATCTACAGCGTAAACGACGGTGGTTTGGCAACTTCGGTCACGGTGGCCCCGGCTCACGACGGTGGCAGCAATCCCTTCGGCTCCTACGATGCCCTGTGGGTCAACTACTATGCGACCGATCTCGACGGCGATGGCCGTTCGACCAGAGCGGAGTCCCAGGACGATTTCGCTGTGCTCGGCCTGGACACACGATTGGGCGACACCACCGGCACCTTCACTTTCAACCCATACGCCACGACCGGCACCTACCACCTGACCGGCTATCCCAGTGTCTATAGCGATGCCAGCGGCGCGCGTATGACCGACGACGTAGGCACCGCCACCAAGGACCCTGTCAATTCGGTCTTTAACCTGACTTCCATAGAGTCCAATCCCGGTAATAGCGGCGGTCCTCTATGGTATGAGGCCGGCGGCGAGTACTACGCGGTCGGTCTGCTCTCCACTGGCGGCTGGGCAGCCGACGTCGCCTCCCATTACGGCACGATCCTCGGATGGATCTCCGGCAATGACTACCTGATAAACGCCACTAGTGGCGCTGACGCGCTGACCGGTACCGGCTTGGCCGACAAGATATACGGGCTGAGCGGGAACGACATTGTGAGCGGTGCCTCTGGCGACGACATCCTGTACGGCAACAAGGGGCTCGACCAGTTGTACGGTGGAAATGGTAACGACACGCTTTTTGGTGGCCAGAATGCCGGCAGCGAGAGCGGTTCGCCGCTAGCGCTTCGCGATGGCATCGAATTTCTGTTCGGCGATGACGGCGACGACGTGCTGTACGGCAATCATGGCGACGACGTACTGTCCGGGGGGAACGGGGCCGATGCCCTCTTTGGAGGCCAGGACGCCGACTCACTGAGGGGTGGAGCAGGAAACGACGTGCTCCACGGTAATCGCGGCAATGACGAATATGTTGGTGGCAGCGGTGGCGACCACTTCTACTTCGCGAGCAATTCCGGTGCCGACGTCATCGCCGACATGACCTACTCACCCGATCAGGGCGATCGTGACCAAGTCTACATCCAGTCCAATATTAACGGCAGCGGTATCACCTCCGGCGCCGAGATGCTGACGCACATTGCCGACGATGCTGCGGGCAACGCGGTAATCGACCTGGGCAGTGGGAGCTCCATCGTCATAGCTAACCACAACGCGGCGTGGTTCCAGGCCTCGGACTTCGTTTTCTTCTGAGTTCCACCAATGCCAACCCAGAGGTTCGTTTTCGTCGGGAGCCATTCCATTCGCTATGGAGCGACAGCGGATACCGGACGTACATCATCATAGCCAAGCGGATGATCTCGGGTGAACTGTTGAAATATCCGAACGGATTTCGCATCCAACGAAGCTACGAACAGCGGACTATAAACCCCAATTGAGCCCGCCCACCCGGGACAAACTCAACCAAGAGCTAGACCCGCAGAAGTTCGCCAAGCTTGAGTTAGAGCGGTTGAAAGTTAGAGCTACCAGCTAGGTTGGTGGGAGATATCTAACCCTGTTTTATATATCTAATTAAGAAGAGCTCTCTCGCCCTTCGGCGACCCGCAAAACGGTGGCCTCATCGTAGCGTTTACTCACGATCATAAGCCCGATGGGTAGTCCGTCGACCATGTCGCAGGGCATCGAAATAGCCCGGTCGCCGCTGACATCGAAGGGGGCAGTATTGCCCAACATGTTCAGCGAGCTTCTACATATTCCTCGCACGAACAGTCGGGTGCAGCTATTTCTTTTTGCTCGATTACATGAAATAAAAGTGGATGGCTAATACTTCCAGATATCGCATCGGGATCGATGTCGGCGGCACGTTTACCGACGTTGTCCTGATCAGCAACGCAACCGGCGATGTCTCGGTTGCCAAGGTTCTTAACCGTCACCACGATCGCGCCGAGACCGTGGTCGAAGGTATCGAACGGTTGCTCGGCGAAGCCAGCGTTGATGCCGCCGAGCTCGACTGGATCAGTCATGGAACGACGATCACCACCAACGCAGTGATCGAACGTAAGGGCGCCAAGACAGCTCTAATCACCAACAAGAATTTTCGCGACATTCTTGAAATTGGTCGCTTTGCGCGCCCGGCCGATTTGATCTACCGAGTCCACGAGGATAAACCCACGCCGCTA
>CAUZWH010000131.1:0-7955 GCA_963583675.1 Alphaproteobacteria bacterium | reverse complement strand
CAATATTGGCGACCCCCTCGACATGGACGCCGACGAGGCCGCGTTCTCGATCTTCCGTATCGTCAATAACAACATGTCGAACGGGATCCGTTACGTATCGATTGCCGAAGGCCACGATCCCCGCGACTTTGCGCTGATGTCGTTTGGCGGCGCCGGCAGCGTCACCGTCGGCATCCAGGCGCGTGACCTCGGTATTTCGCGCATTCTCGTGCCACGCATGGCTTCGGTGCTGTGTGCCCTCGGCGAACTCCTCGCTGATCTCCGCGTTACCCAAATTCAGCCCTTAGGCGGACAGCTCAGCGAGATCGACACCGCAGCCCTAGCCGGTGCCCTCGACCGGCTGGCTGCCACGCCGGTAGCCGAACTCGAACAGCTCGATGGCGTCGACCGGGTGCGGATCCAGCGGCACGCCGAGATGCGCTATGCCGGCCAAGTTCATGAATTGCCGACGCCGATGCCGTCGCTGAATGGCACTAACGGCGCCGATATGGGCGCCGTGCTGGCCCAAACCGCCGTTGATTTCCATGAGCTCCACGACAAACTCTACGCGTTCAAAATGGCTCAGAAGCCGGTCGAGATAATCGCGGTACGCCAAGATCTAGTCGGGGAACGCTCGTGGTCGCTCCCCCAGGCGGAGGTCGTTGACGGCGCGGACGCAAGCGCGGCGATCAAGTCCCGACGCCGGGTATGCTTTCCGGTCGGCACCGGCTTCAATTGGGTGGAGGCGCCGGTCTACGACGGCGCGCTCCTGCGGCCCGGCAACGTTTTGTCCGGACCGGCGGTAATTGAAGAAGTCGACACCACGATCGTCATACAACCCGGCGATACCGCCAGGCTCAACGGATTTCAGGTGTTTGAGATCGACGTGGATCTCGAGGATGCGGCCGATGTCTGATAGTGCCAACAGCCTTGACGCCCAACTCCTGCCATTGCTCGACCAAACCATGGCCGACTACGTCGCTAGCCTGGATTTGCCATGGGATGTCCACGCAACCGCCGCACTCGCCGCCGGCGACGGAACAATGGTTGCCGGGTCTGACGCAACCACCGCCGCGACGACACGGCGGGTCGTCGCGTCGATGCAGGAATTCTTCGGCACGGCGTGGCGTCTCGGCGATGCGGCCGTGCTCAACGACCCCGATGGCGGTAGCGTTCACCCGACCCAGATTTCCACCGTCGTGCCAATCTGGTTAGGCGCAGGCGTAGATCGTGCGCCCGACTACTGGGCGGTGGTCCGCGCGGACATCCCCGACTTCGGCGGGTGGGAACTCGGCGGCTACAGCCCGCAGGCGATCGACCGTTGGGCCGAGGGTGGGCGCGTGGTGCCGGTGAAGGTTCGGCTGGGTGGCGCGGCGCGACGTGAAGCGACTGATACCCTGATCCTCAACAGCCGCACGCCGGCGATCACGTTCGCCAGTGTTACGGGAATGTCGGACGCGGCGACATCGCTGGCCGAGCGGTTCGCCGGGCTCGGTGATTTTCTGGGATCGCTGGATGCCCATAGCGAACAGGCGAGAGCGGCGGACACCGCGATCATCGAATCTGCAGCGGCCATGCTTGCGCCCGGTCAACACGCAGGTCGGGCTGCGATTAACGTGCCCTGGGACGACCGGGACGGCGGTATGGTCACGCTGACAATCGAACGCGGTGCGAAGGGACTGTGCGTGAGCTTTCGCGATCCACCGGCTGTCGATCCGCGGCCGATCAACTGTACCGCGGGAATGACCGAAGACCTGGTTCTCGCGGCCGCCGCCGGCGCGTTTGATCTCGACGGGTTGCACAGCGATGCGCTCCGTCTGGCGATCGTGATCAAGACACCCGAAAGCTCAGGTTTGGCTGCGGCGGTGCCAACGGCGGTCGGAATCGGCCGCGAGACCACCGGCCAAGCCGTGTTCCGCGCTGTGCTCGATGCCTTGGCAAGCGGTGGCGTTACCGTCGATGCCGACGATGCCTGGGCCGCGTATTGTGACCGCCGGATCGGCGATATACTGGATCTGGCGACCGGGAAAATTACCACTGCGCATGCCGCGGTGGTGGTAGCACAAGAAGCTGGACGTACGGAGAGTGCCGCATGAGCGAGCTCACCAAATCGGGGTTGAACAAGTCTGAACTGATCACCGCGGAGATCGTTCGCAACTACGTCGAAACCGTCTGCGGTGAGATCAGCCGCGTCGTCGAGAACACCTCGATCTCGCCGATATTTTCGGAGACCCACGACTATTCGGTCGGGCTGTTTTATGCCGACGGCACCACCGTCAGCTTGCTGGCCCGGGCCCAATCAGTGCCGACCCATATCTTCGCGGCGCTGACCTCGGTTGAAACCGTGCTTGAGATCTACCGCGGCGATATCCACGACGGCGATGTGTTCTTTGCCTCCGACCCCTATTTCGGTGGCAGCCACATCCCGGACTGGACCATCGTCTATCCCGTCTTTGTCGAGGGCGAGCCTCGGTTCTTCACCTCGGTACGCGGCCACGTCAACGACGTCGGCGGCTGCGCGCCAGGTGGCTACAACACCATCGCCCGGGATATCTGGCAGGAGGGCTTCCGGGTGCCGCCGGTACGGCTGCGCGAACGCGGCGAGCTGGTCGAAGATTTATGGAATCTAATCCTCTCAAACACGCGCACCAAGGACGACATCACCGGCGACCTCAACGCAATGGTCGGCGGTTGTGTGATCGGCGCGCGGCGGATGCTGGCGCTGGTCGATAAGTACGGCGCCGACCTCGTCAACCGATCCGTCGATTACGTACTGGGTTATGCCGAAAACCGGCTACGGGCGGAGATCGCCAAGTGGCCAGACGGCACCTATCACGGCGAGGCCTATCTCGATCATGATTATGCCGGCGGCGGACCGGTCAAAGTCACGACCTCGGTTACCGTGGCCGGCAGCGATGTCGTGATCGACTTTGCCGGCACCGATCCCCAGGTGAGGGGCTTCGTCAACTCGGTGGCGACCAACACATACTCCAACGTCTACACGTCATTGGTTGCCCTGTTTCCGGATCTACCTGTCAATTCCGGGTACTTCCGCCCGTTCACCATCAAGCTGCCCGATCATTCGGTGGTCAACTGTGACCCACCGGCGCCGGTTGGCCATTCCACCGTGTGCATCGGCTCCGACATAGCCGAAGCCGTGATGAAGGCGTTCGAGGATATCTGCCCCGACCTGGTCGGTGCGGCCGATATCGATCTTTGCAACGTGCGCGTCTTTGGCACGAATTCGCGAACCGGACGATTCTTTGTCGGCAGCGACATTAACGCGACCGCGATGAGCGCCGGCGGCGCCAAGGGGGTCGACGGGTGGGGCGGCAATGCGGCTCCGTTTTGCGCGCTACGCCTGCCGTCGCTGGAGATGTTCGAACAGCAATATCCTTATCGCTACATCCAGGTCGAATACGCCAACGATACCGCGGCACCCGGTGAATTCCGCGGCGCCCCGGCGCTACACTACCGCCGCGAGATGCTCGATGAAGTGAGTTGCATCGTCTACAGCCAAGGTTACGAACACACCATGGCCGGTTATTGCGGCGGTGAGCCCGGGGCCGGCAATTTCTTCGTGTTGAACGAAGGTGCCGACGACGAACTCATGGTACCGGACTACTGCTATGGCGTTGTCGTGCCCAAGGGCGGGCGTATCTTCGTTCAGTCCGGTGCGGGTGGTGGCTGGGGTGATCCGCTCAATCGCGATACCAACCGGGTGCTGGCTGACGTTCGCAACGACTACATCTCGATCGAAGGCGCCAAGCGTGATTACGGCGTGATCATTGATGCCCCAGCGATGGCTGTGGACGATGCGGCCACGTCGAGCGAACGGGCGCGCCTGCGTACCGCGCGTACCACCGCGCAAGCGGCGGAATAGCGGCGCCCTTCGTAGGATGCGTTGGCGGTGATGCGTTGATACAAGAACCCGTCGATCTCCTGATAAACCACGGCCTCGTGGTCACGATGGATAGCGAACGCCGGATGATTTCGGATGGCGCGGTAGCGATCGCCGGTGGCGCTATTGTCGCGGTCGGCAAGACCGACGTTTTTGCCGACTCCTATGCCGCGACCACCACGATAGACGCGCGCGACAAGCTCGTGATGCCGGGATTGATCGACGGCCACAACCACCCCGTCCACTTTTTGTCGAAGGGCTTCATCGATGACATGAAGTTCCCGGAACGCTGGCGCGATCGGGTGTGGCCATACGAGATTGGCTTGTCCGACGCCGAAGCGGAACTGGCGGCGACCGGCACATTCCTCGAAATGATTCGTCATGGCACCACTTGTTTCGCCGATCCCGGCACCTTCCAGCCGGACGCCATTGCGGCCGCCGTCGGGCGCGTTGGTATCCGTGGCGTAATCGCGCGGCTGACCTCCGATGTCGACGACCCCACCGCGCCACCGGATTACACGGCCGATACCGATACCGCGGTAGCGAGCGCCGAAGCGGTGATCGATAAGTGGAACGGTGCCTACGATGGCCGCTTGCGCGCGTGGTTTTCACTGGTGCGCACCGCGCACGTTACCGACGAACTGTGTGGGCGGGTCAAACAGCGCGCGGATGCGCGCGGCGTTGGCATCCACGCTCATCTCGCGACCACACCTAGCGAGGTCAAAGCGACTTGGGAAGCGCACGGGGTCGGTCCGGTCGAGCGCTATCGCCGGATCGGTGTGCTCGGGCCCAATGCTTACCTCGTCCATATGGGCTGGATCGAAGACGAGGATATCGCCGTATTGAAAGAGCACGACGTATCGATCTGCCACTGCCCCTCGGCCAGTATGTTCGGCGGTTTCGGCTGCGTCGCCCACGGTAAATTTCCCGAACTGGTCGATGCCGACGTGCGCGTGGTGCTCGGCACCGACGCCTGCGCGGTCAGCCGCTTCCTCGACATGGTACGGGTGATGTACCTCGCCGCTTGCGGTCACAAGGACGCTAAGGTCGACCCCACGGTGATCGGCGCCCACAAGGCGCTTGAGATGGCGACAACGGACGCCGCTACGGCGTTGTTGTGGGACGGGGTGGATGGAATCGGTTCGCTCGAAGGCGGCAAACGTGCTGATCTCATCATTGTCGATACCGATGGGATCGGCTGGCAACCCAATCCGCTGCGCAATCCGATTGGCAATCTGATCTATTCCAATACCGGCGATTCCGTTCGCACCGTGATCATCGACGGCCAAATTGTGATGCGCGATCGTGAATTCCAAACCATCGACGAGGCGGCCTATCGCACCGAAGCCGCAGCTGCCTCCATCTCAATTCTCGATCGGATCAACGCCCCGCCGCGTAACCCCTGGCCAATTGTCTAGGCTGAGCGACCTAGCCGTCGATGCAATACTTTGACGTAGGAGTACCGGAAGGATGCACCAATGACCGATATCAAGCTGTTCGAGTTCGGGCCGACCCGTTCGGCGCGGTGCCGCTGGACGCTTCTAGAAGCCGGACTCGATTTCGAGTCGTTCGACAAAGGTGCCGAGACGGTTCGTGCGCCAGAGCTTGCCGCGGTGCATCCGATTCCCAAAGTGCCAGCGGCCACATTTGACGGTAAAGCGCCGTTTGAGTCGGCGGCGATCTCGACCTATATCGCCGATCTGGTCCCCGAGAAGAAACTGATCGGGCCCTCGGGCACCTGGGCGCCCGCGCTGCACGATCAATGGACCGCCTATGTGCTGACCGAGATGGAAGCGTGGTTGTGGAGCACGGTGCTGAACATTGGCATCTTGCCGGAAGCGCAGCGGATTGATGCCGTGCACGAGCAAAACGCCGGGCTGTTCAACGCGGCGCCGGCGGTATGGAGGCGGCGTTAGCCGATGCCGACTACCTGGTCGATAACCGTTTCACCGTCACCGACATCATTGCCGGCTACACCGTGAATTGGGCGCGCCGGCGCCAGCTGATCGAGGACTTCCCCAACTTGCAGGCTTATCGCGGTCGATTGTTAGAGCGTGAGCACTGCCCTCTAGTGACGGACTAGCTCGGGTTGTTGTTCGCCGTGCCCAAGAAAAAACCCCGCCACGAGGGGCGGGGTCGAAGTTTCTGTGTTGCCAGTGAGGGATACTCTCCTGCGACCAGCATCAGAGAGAGGTTGATCGAACTATAACCGTGAGGTCATCAGCGGTCTGTGACGAGCATCACGATTCACGACAAATATTATCTAATCATAACAACGGGCTAAGGCGGAGAGGGATGTGCCGGTTCAAGCAGGCGTTCTGCCGGCGGCCCTGAGTTCGTCGGTCTCAACCTTGTCGAGTTCGAAGTCCCCGGTAATCGCGACGCAATAATCGCGCAGTGCTGACTCGCGGCTGATGAGCCCGTCGAGCACATCGTCTAAAACTTTTTGCGGGTCGCGCTTGAGCGGATCGCCATAACCGCCGCCTGCCGGACCGATGCAAACGAAGCGATCCCCCGTCTTGAGCGGCATGTAGGGCGCTTTTGACGGTAGTTCCTGGACTCCGCCGTCGACCCGGTCGAGCCGCAGCGCGGCCGGGTGGCCTTCGTCGCCGCCGTCAAACCCCCAGGGATTGAAGCCGTGGCCTTCGCCCTCGACCGAGGCCCCACCGTCGGACTGATAGACGAACTCACGAATAGACCCGAACCCGCCACGCCATTCGCCGGCCCCGCTGACGTCTTCGCGTAGCTCGTAGCGGTTAACCCGCAACGGCAGATGCGATTCGATATCTTCGATCGGGTTGTTGCGGGTGTTGGCATAGAGCGTGTCGACCGTATCCATGCCGTCCTTGCCGTAACGCCCGCCATAGCTGCCCTCGAAAATTTCCATGTGGACCCAGTGCTGATTGTCGCGCATCCCGGAAAAGGCGATGACCTTGAGATTGCCTATACCGGCCGAAACCTGGCGCGGTGCTACCTGCGCTAACGCTTTCATCACGGTATCGGCGAGTTGGTTGCCAGGCGCGAAACGCGCGATTGTCGGCGCCGGAAACTCCGGATTCGTAATCGATCCTTTCGGAGAAATGATCTTGATCGGTCGCACCAGACCTTCGTTGACCGGAATATGGCCATGAGTCTCGGTATCAAGTAATACCGAGCGGACCGTCAGCCATACCGCGATGTCCACCGTTCCCTCGAACGGCATGTTGATCGGTCGATCCGGGATTTGGTCGGCGGTACCTGTGAGGTCGACGACCATGCCGTCGCCGGCGATCGTGAGGTTGACCACCAGTGGTAGTTCGCGGCGCGCGGGATCTGGATCATCGAGGTAGCCGTCGATATAGGTCGTCGCCGAGTAGGTGCCGTCGGGCAGGTCGGCGATGGCCTGACGCATCAGGCGTTCGGAATAGTTCATTACCGATTCGCAAGCTGCTTCAAAGGTCTTGCGCCCATGGCGGCCGACCAGATCAAGCATCTGTTCGGCACCGAAGCGGGCCGCCGCGATCTGCGCTTCGATGTCGCCGACCACGAGGTCGGATACGCGAATGTTGTCGCGCAGGATGTGCCACACCGGCACGACCTTTTCGCCGCGGTCATAAACCTTGATCGCTTTGAACTGGAGTCCCTCGGCATAGGCGTCGATGGCGTCGACAATGCCGCAACTGCCCGGCGTCAGCGACCCGATATCAAGGTGGTGCGCAGTCGTCACCGCAAAGCCAAGCAGGTCCTCATGATCAAACACCGGCACCGCGAAGCCGATATCGGGGCCATGGCTCGCGCCCGCATAGGGGTCGTTGTGCATGATCACATCACCGCGTTCGATGGTTTCGCCGCGCGATTCAAGGGTCCGCATGATGCCGCGGACGTAGCCGGGAATGGGGCCGGATTGGAGCGGTGTCGATTGGGCGGATTCGGCTAGGCCCCGGCCCCGCGCGTCGACCAGGGCGGCGCCGAAATCTTCGGACTCGCGGATAATCGACGAATACGACATCCGCATCAGCTTGTAGCCCATCTCGACCGCGATGTTCTCAAGCGCGCCCTGCACGACGCTCGCGGTCACATGGTCGATATCGGGCGC
>CAUZWH010000130.1:0-7963 GCA_963583675.1 Alphaproteobacteria bacterium | reverse complement strand
TGCAGGACCAGCGTAGCTACCTTCTGCCAGTGGACGGTGACCCCAATCGTCCGGAGATCGTCGGTTTCCCCCTCGACGTGATGCAGGCAAACTTGGAAAAACCGGGTGCGCGTTCGGTTACCTTGTTTCTCGTTGCCTGTTTCTCAGGTAGCTGCCACGCGGGGGCGCTGATCAATTCGGCGTCGGGCTTGGCTATCACGCCAAAGCTCCCAGTTGGTGGTAAAGGAATGGTCGTCGTCACTGCCTCGGGCAGTTCTCAGATCGCGAGTTGGGATCCCGACGCCCGGCACGGGCTATTCACTAATCATCTCCTACAGGCACTTAGTGGGATTGCCGACACCGCGCAATGGGGTAAAGGCGACGGCAAGATTACCGTGGGTGAGGTAAAAGCTTACCTCGATGATGAGATGACCTATCAGGCCCGGCGCCGCTATGGACGTGACCAAACCGCGACGGTTACGGGCCCGCTTTCGACGGTTCTATCGCCGATACCCGTCCCCGGAAGTTAGCCGAGCAAATGGCCGCTAATCCCTCCATTGCAGTTGATATTGCAGCAACTCAATGGCCGAGGTACGCCGTGACTAAATCCCCGTTAGCCGTCGCATTTATCCTGTTGGCGGCGTTGATCGCGTTCCCTCAGGGAGCGCAGGCCGTCGACAAACCAAACATCCTGATCATGGGCGATGATGCTGACGCCGATACCGTGCCGCGTCATTCGCGCGTCTTCAAACGTGTGCTCGACGCCATCGCCGGCGAACTTCACACCGAAGGCTTCGATGTGTTCGACGAGGTCGCTGTCACCCTCGATGATTTCGCGCAAGATCGTTCCCGCCGAAGCGACGCCGAAGTGATCGATATCGCCAAGAGCGTGACCCGCCCGCCGATCGACATCGTCGTTTTGTTCAGCATCTACGCAAGTGCCGAGGAGCTCAAATACACCACGAAAGTAAAGGCGCGCATCTTGGGACGCTTATTGAACACCAAGAGCGGTCAACGGTTGGGAAGTTTTGAGGTCGATTCCCCAAGAAATTGGATCGCGTCGGCCGATTGTCCGCGCGAGTGACTGCTGGAGGTAGTCGGTAAATACAGTCGCACCCTTGCCAAGGATCTCGGCGGCGTGTTGGCGATCAAGTTAGCTGATATTGTCGATGCCAACGCAGCGACCGCGATGGACTCAAGCGAACGCGTATCGGCAGTCGACATCGGCGATGCCTACACCATGGTCTTTAGCGGCTTCACTCCGGAAGAGGTTATGGACATCGAGGAATATTTGGTTGTTTTTAGCGGCTACAAGACGCACCGACCTGCTTATTCCGGGACCCGTCACCACGAACTCTGGTATGAAACCACGAGTACGTCCGGGCGGCTGGTTCGCAATCTCAACAAAATGCTAGAGCATCTTGCGACGCGCGGCCGGGTGACATTCTCTGGCAACGAATTCACCGTAACCAAGATCGCCAGGCGCAAGAAGCGCCAGATAAATCAGGCCGACTATTGACGCGCAGTGGTACGCACAAGGCTTTGTTAGCAGGGGTGGTTGTGGCGCTGCTCGCGGCGTGTCAAACGCCGGCGCCGACATCGGCGCCCCTCGTTCAACTGACATCAGCGTCAGCTGCGATGGTCGAGACCGTCCCGCCAGTAACGGCGCCAGCTGCCAAAAATCCGATCGCTCCCCAAACACCTACCCTGGCCGGACCCGACGTGGCGTCTTGGGAAACCAGCCATCCTTTCCGCCTGGCATCCCTGGTTGCGCGGCGTTTGCAACGCGAGCTCGGTGCTCCTGAACGTCGCCAAATCAATGTCGCCACAGCGCGTGCCCTGGCCGACGAGCGCGGCGATCTACATCGCTGGCAAACCACCGATGCGCCCAAACACAATGGCATCGTGCGATTGGTGCGCCGCACGGTGGCTGGGGATGGGCGGGTTTGCGCCCGGCTTCACCACGAGCATCAATTCGGGCAGCGTACGATTCGCGGTAGCGTCCGGATTTGCCGCCGGCGCGGCGACAGCACCGCACCGTGGCAAGTCGACGACGTCAGATGGATCCGCTTGGGCAACGAACTTGCCGGCATTGCCGCTAGCCCGCGGATCGTGTCAACCCCGGCGTAAGGCGAAGCCGATGTCGCGTGTTTTGATCGCCGTTTGGGTCGTTGTGGCGCTTGCCTTGGTTGGCACGGGGTCTATCCAAGCTGCGTCGAACGAAGAGCCATTTGGCGTGATGGCCGAGGAACTTTGGAAAGGCCTTACCGAACGCAGCGCCGGCACCGCGCCCTTGCGGGTGGCGATCTGGCCGTTTGATGAAGAGACCAGCCCCGTTTCGCCGGAGCTCGGTCGTGAATACAACGGGCGTTTGTTAGCTCGCTTGCTCGAACGCGTTCGCCGCAGGCCTGACCAACCGAGAGTTCGCTTTGTTGAGCGCGAAGAACTCGGCATCATCATCGAAGAAGTTCGCGAAACCACCGTGTTTGACGACGTTGGCAATCCTGTCGCGGCCCTGCTCGATAGTGCACGTGTCGATGTTCTCATCATTGGGCGGCTCCGGGCAGTTTCGGCGAGCTCAACCGACCTGGTCGTTGTCTATCGCGCCGTCCGGGTTGCTAACGGCGAGGATATTGCGGTTACAACGGGTCGCCGCCTGGTCGGTGCGATTAAAAGCGGGCGACCCGGTATCGCGTTGGAACAAGCCATCGGGCGAGCTGTCGACGTGCTGCGCGAGGCGGCTCCCGATATGACCGAACTCCGGCTCGGCGGCATCAGCTACCAGGCAACCGGTGTGCAGACATCGGTAGGGCCCTACATAGAGGAACAGGTCGGCATCGCCCTGCAACGCGCCTACCGCAACGTTCTGAGCGACCGCGGCCTGATCGTCAAACGGGCCGAACTCACCCAGGGTGACATTGCCCGGTTGCAGAAAAGCGACTCCGGCAAATCCGGCGCACCGCGTGTCAAACTTCTCCGTGGCACGATATGGGATTTTGGGCCATCTCCTGAGCTTCGTTTGGTGCTGCGAACCGGTGGCGCGACTTCGTGCGCCGCGATTCGCTGCCGCCGAGCTTACGTATTGCCCCCGAAGGGCACTTTGGTGCCCTGGAAGACAATTTGCCGGGTCCCACTGCCATTGAACTATCAAGCCGGCGTGGGAGAACACCACGTTACGAAATCGGTGAACCCCTGCACCTACTAGTTAGAACGACAGCCCCAACCGCACTCTATTGCTTCTACCTGCAAGCCAACCCTCGTTTGCTCAAGATATTTCCCAATCCCGAGCATACCGAGGCCAATCTTGCCCCTGGCTTGCACGAGATCCCGGGTGGATTGTTTCCGTTCAACTTCGTGATCGCGGAGCCGCCTGGCATCGAACTCATCAAGTGCTTCGCTGCGAGCCGCGACGTTTCCGCCGCGCACCCGCCCGGTTTGCGCAAGAATTCGCTAGATCCGCTGCCGGTTGGAAGCGAGTGGGAGCTGGCCCGGATCTTTCGCGGTTTGAAGGACGTAGGGCTTAGTGAAGTGAGCCTGGTTGTTACAGTCGATCGCGCCAGGTAGTCGGCTCATCGGCGGGCGTTTTTGATCAGGTAGGTGCCAATATCGGGTGGTTTTACCGTGAAATTGAGGCTCTCCACATTGGCTATCGCGCGTGCAACGATCATGCTGTTTTCAACGTCCTTAATTTTGATGCGAAAAATCCCCGGCTCGCGTTTGATCCGCGGATAGTAGTTGGGGTCCACAACGGTAACTTTTGCGGCGAGGCGCTCCAGCACGTCGGTCTCGGTGAGCTCTTCGGCATCATCAGCTTTGACCAATTTCCAATCGTCCGCACCAGCCCTAACCTGCTCGTTAAGCTCCACGATGGCTTGCTTGCCGTCGCCCTCGGCGGTGCCGACCTTGAAGAGATGCTTGCTGATCCCAACCGATGCGCCCCAGTCCGATAGCGTTTTGCTGCGTGCCACGTAGATGATGGCCATAATCTTCAGTCCGTGTGTGATCGACGATTTCGCCAGAGTTTAGCGGCGCTCGTGCCAAAATTGCAGCATCGTTAGGGGACGCGGTATTGGCCGGTAGCGCGGCGTCGGCATATATTCGCTACCATAGGAACCACGGGTGCGGTGGAATTGTCCAGCCGCGCCATTTGTGACAACAATTTGAGGAGTTTGCTTCGTGGCAAAAGAAGAGGCGTTAGAGTTTGAAGGCACCGTGACCGACGTTTTGCCCGACGCTCGGTTTCGCGTGAAGTTGGAAAATGGGCACGAAATCATTGCCTACACCGCCGGTCGTATGAAAAAGCACCGTATCAGGACCCTGGCGGGTGATCGCGTCACCGTCGAGATGACGCCGTACGATCTTGACAAAGGCCGCGTTGTTTATCGTCACAAGACCTAAGTTGCCAGGCGCCGCGCTACCGCACTGTAAAGAATTACGTGCGCGGTCGAATTGAGCGTGGCGCATGGAAATCAGGACGTAAGATTCCGTCGGAAAATGAGCTGACAAAACGATTCAGCGTCTCACGTATGACCGTCAATCGGGCGTTGCGCGAGTTGGCTGAAGAAGGGTTTCTGCGGCGGGTACAAGGCGCCGGTACCTACGTGGCTAAGCCGAGCCCCCAGCTATCGTTCCTTGAAATCCGCAACATTGCCGATGAGATTGCCGCTCGTTGGCATGCCCATCGCACGGAAATTTCCTTCGTTCGCGAGGAAGAGTCTGATGCGATCCTAGCCAAGCGTATGGCGATCCGTCACAGCGGTCCGGTGTTCCACTCGGTACTGGTTCATCTTGAGAACGATACGCCCGTGCAACTTGAGGATCGTTACGTGAATCCCGAGGCTGCCCCCGATTATCTCCAGGTCGATTTGACGGCAACGACGCCGGCCGAATATCTCCTGAAGACGATCCCGGTGAGCGAGATCGAGCATGACGTTCAATCCGTGCTACCCGATGCTGAAACCGCCGCGCTGCTTCATATCCGGCAAAGTGCGCCGTGCTTGGTGGTTAATCGCCGCACGTGGGCGAACGGAACTGTGGTGACCGTGGCGCGATTGATCCACCCCGGTGATCGCTACAGTGTCGGTGGTCGGTTTAAACGTGGCCAGCCGATCGGGTAATACCGCGTACCCCTTAGCCCAGTAGTTTTCGCATCACGCCGACGAAAGCGCGTTCCGTGTCATCTTCGAGCGCGTGGCGACCTTCGGCGACGACCTGGCGTCCGGCAACAAAGACATCTCGAACAAGGTTGCGATTGCCGGCAAAAACTAAAGAGTTCAGCAACTCATCGGCGGATCGGCCGTGGAGATTGGCGGCGATTGCGTCAAGCACCAGGAAGTCGGCGCGTCGTCCGACGTCGAGTGCGCCGACTGGTTGCGCCAGCGCTCGTGCGCCGCCCGCGCTCGCGGCTCGCCATAAAGCCGCACCAGTATCGGGCGTCTCGGCTGTCGCGAATACATTGCGCTCGCGGTGGTTTAGGCGTTGGCCATACTCCAACCAACGCAGCTCCTCGATAGGCGATACCGAGACGTTGCTATCGGATCCAATGCCAAACCGGCCGCCGACCGCGCTGTATGCTTTCAAGGGAAACAAGCCATCACCGAGATTGGCTTCGGTGGTCGGGCACAGTCCAACGATCGCGCCGGTACTTGCTATCGCGAGAATCTCGGTTTCCGCCAAATGGTTGGCATGAATCAAGCACCAGTGCTGATCGATTTCGATAGCATCGAGCAGCCATTCGACCGGCCGGCGCCCACACCATGCCAGGCAATCTTCGACTTCGCGCACCTGCTCGGCGATGTGGATATGGAGCGGTGCGCCTTCAGCTATTCCGCGAACGCCCGCCGAGATAGCGGTCAGCATGTCGCCGCTCACCGCGCGCAGCGAGTGCGGGGCGACGCCGACATTGATAGTGGGTTCATCCGCATAGCGCGACCGCAGGCTCTCGACAATCGTGAGGATGTTATCGACGCCACCAGCGAATCTGCGTTGCGCTTCTCCCAATGGTTGTTTGTCAAATCCGCCATAGGCGTAGAGCACTGGCAAGTGGGTTATCGCGATACCGACACGCAGCGCCGCCTCGATCACCGCTATCGATAGCTCAGCGGCTTCCTTGTAAGGCGTTCCGTCAGCCTGGTTATGCAGGTAATGGAACTCGCCGACCGCCGTGTAGCCATTTTTTAGGAGCTCTATGTAGAGCTGTGTGGTGATCGCTTGGATATCGTCGGGGTCGAGGCGCGCCTGGAAGTCGTACATCAAGTGTCGCCAGGTCCAGAAGCTGTCATCGCCGGGCCCGCGGCGCTCCGCCAGGCCGGCCATCGCCCGTTGAAAGGCGTGACAGTGCAGATCGGGCATACCCGGAATTACCGAGCCTCCTAGCTCGGTGGCACCATCGGGTGCGGCGCCCGCGACAACGGTTTCGATCATGCCGGTGCCATCGACGGTGAAGCGAACGTCTTCGTCCCAGCCGCTTGCGATCAGTGCATGCCGCGCAAACAATTCTGTGGTCATCGGTCGCTACCATTGCCCAGTGGCGTTACATTGTCCACGAACGCGCGGGAGAACCTCAGATGACTTGGGACAGCATTTGGATCAACGCTAATCTGGCGACAATGGTGGCCGGCGGCGAGAAATACGGGGCGTGTCGCAAAGCCGCGATCGGTGTTGAGCGTGGGCGAATTGCGTGGGCCGGGTTGCTCGATGACTTGCCCAAAAAACCCGATGCGCTGGCTACCGAAGTCCACGATGTCGGCGGGGCCTGGATTACGCCGGGACTGATCGATTGCCACACCCACATCGTCTATGGCGGTAGCCGCGCGCACGAATTTGAGATGCGGCTCGACGGCGCCACCTACGAAGAGATCGCGCGCGCCGGCGGGGGAATCGTCTCGACCGTGCGCGCAACCAGAGAGACGAACGAGACCGAGATCGCCGCTCGTTCACTGGCCCGCCTCAAAACGCTTATCGCCGAAGGCGTCACCACGATCGAAATCAAATCCGGTTACGGGCTCGACGTCGATACCGAGATCAAGCAGTTGCGGGTTGCTCGCGCGATCGCGGAACAGGCCGGAGTCAATTTACGGACCACGTTTCTAGGTGCGCACGCGTTGCCGCCGGAATATGCGGGCGAGCCAGACAAGTACATAGCGTTCGTCTGCGACGAGGCGCTGCCGGCTGTCGCCGCTGCGGGATTGGCCGACGCCGTAGACGCGTTCTGCGAGACAATCGGTTTCAACGCCGCGCAAACCGAACGTATCTTTGCTGCGGCACGCAACCATGACCTTCCGGTCAAGCTCCATGCCGATCAACTGTCGGACGGCGGCGGGGCTGCGCTGGCTGCGAAGTATTCGGCTCTTTCGGCTGATCATCTGGAGTACACCAGCAAGGCAGGTGCGGCGGCGATGGCTCAAAGCGGCACCGTCGCCGTGATCCTCCCCGGAGCCTTCTACTTTCTTGGTGAAACCCAGCCACCGCCAGTCGAGGCTTTTCGCAAACACGGCGTTCTGATCGCGATTGCCACCGATTGCAACCCCGGTTCGTCGCCGGTGCTGTCACTCCTGCTAATGCTCAATATGGCTTGCACCTTGTTTCGCCTCACCACCGAAGAAGCGCTTGCCGGCGTCACCCGCAATGCCGCGCGTGCGCTCGGTATGGGTGATACCCACGGCACGCTTGAAGTCGGCAAAGCCGCCGACCTGGCGATCTGGGACATCGCCGAACCCGCCGATCTGTCTTATGCCATCGGCGGAAATCCCTGCGTCGGAATAGTGCAGGGCGGACGTATACGTGACAAAGCCTAGGCGATGCGTGCTTCGCGCGAAGCGCACCTTAGCCGGGCGTCCACCCTACGAACGTGTCCAACAATTCGCGCAGTACCGGGCGTAGTTTGTCGGCCTTCTTGTCGCTGAAGGTGAACGGGTGACGCTCCTCCATATAGGAGGCCTGCGTAAGTTCCAGCTGTGCTGCGATCACATCATTCGCGGGTGCA
>CAUZWH010000129.1:0-7965 GCA_963583675.1 Alphaproteobacteria bacterium | reverse complement strand
ATCACCGCCGCCGATGATGAGCACCTCGCCAATGCCCCCGTGCCCATAAATCGGAAGGTGGGTTAACATCTCGTGATAAATGAATTCGTCTGCTTCGGTGGTCTGTACGATTCCGTCCAAGACCAACACCCGTCCCAGCAACGTATTCTCAAAAACTTCAATCGATTGGTAGTCGCTGCGACCGGTGTAGAGCTGGCGTGATACCTCGAGCGATTGCCGAGCCGCAGCGTACAATCGCTCGTCAAAGCGCTTCACAAAGCGAGGCCTCGTTTGTGCTCACTTAGCTGTAGGGACTTAGGTTCGAAGCCACGTTCGAGTACGGGAATTGCTTTGTAAGCGTCACACGAACCACACACAAAGATGTCGATTGCCGCGTAACCTGTTTCAGGCCACGTGTGAATGCTCATATGCGACTCGGCGAGTATCGCAATTCCTGTGACACCCCCGGAATTGTCAAAACTGTGGAGATCGATGCGTAACAACGTCGCGCCCGCAGCCCTAATCGCCTCGCGCAGGATCGCTTCAACCGCCCCGGCATCAGTCAGGTTTTGTGCGCCCCATAGATCGACCAACAGGTGCGTCCCAGCGAACCGAAGACCATCTTTCTCCACGTAATACGGGCTGTTGTCCTCGCTCAGTCGCTCCGGTAGGGGCACCGATGCGAGGCGCACCGGATCAGACATCGCTTCCTCCTGCTTAATGTTGCTTTTCGGGCCGGTTGTTTCGCGGTTTTTTCGTTGTTTTGCAACATTCTTTTTCGCTGTTGGTTACCGCTCATTGCACGTTGTGCGCGCGCTATGCTGGGTTAGCACGCTGCAGTTGGCGTTGCCTACTGAGTCGGAACAATAATGAAACGCTCTACCCCCATTTGAAGGCCCAAACGGAGGCCAGTGAATGAAAATTATCGCCCCCACCGAGGACGGCGTTCGTGAACTCGGTTACGAACTCGGCATCGACATGAGCGATGAGGATGTCGGCTTTTTTCACGAGTTGCTCGGTGATGGACTACACGCCGCCTACGGACCGCTCGACGCTGAAAACGACTACCTGCCGGAGGTCAAATACCCACGGACTCCCGGCTACCAACCAGGTCCCGCCGAAGACCCCTTGGGTGCCTGGTACTACAAAACGAATATCAAAGGCGCGCCCCGCGGCAAGCTTAAAGGCAAACGCGTCGCGCTTAAGGATAACGTCTGCCTGGCCGGGGTACCGATGATGTGCGGCGCTTCAACCATGGAAGGCTATGTCCCCGATATCGACGCGACGATCGTTACGCGAATCCTCGACGCCGGCGGCGAAATCGCGGGTAAGACGAACTGCGAATATTTCTGTTTCTCTGGTTCGAGTCATACCAACGCAATTGCCGACACACATAACCCTTATCAACGTGGGATAACCGCGGGCGGATCATCCTCAGGCTCAGCGGCAGCGGTCGCGAGCGGCGACGTGGAGATGGCTATCGGCGGCGATCAAGCCGGATCAATCCGTAATCCGGCATCATTCTGTGGGCTCTACGGAATGAAAGCGACTTGGGGACTCGTCCCCTATTCAGGCGTTTTCCCAGTAGATATCACTCTCGACCACGTCGGACCGATGACCGCGACAACCGCAGACAACGCCCTGCTGCTGGAAGTGATCGCAGGCGAGGATGGCCTCGATCCGCGTCAGTTCGCGCCGCAGGTCCGCCCGTATCGCGCGGCGCTGGGCCAAGGCGTCGACGGCTTGCGCATCGGCATTGTTAGAGAAGGGTTCGGTCACCCACACTCCGAGCCCATCGTCGATCGTAAGGTCCGCGCCGCCGCAAAGTCGTTCGCGCGATTGGGTGCCCAGGTCGAGGAAGTATCCGTGCCCATGCATCGCCTGGGCTACAACATCTGGGTACCCATTGGAGTCGACGGCACGGTCGAGATGATGATGCGTGGCGATGGCTACGGCACCAATTGGCGTGGCCTTTATGTCTCAAGCCTCATGGCCTGGCACCACAATTGGCGGCAACGCACGGGTGAACTTCCCGATGGGCTCAAACTTGGCATGCTGATGGGGCACTACGTCCATTCAACCTATGGCGGGCGGTATTATGCCAAGGCACAAAATCTCGCCCGCAAACTCCGCGCGGCGTACGACGCGATCTTCGAAACATACGATATCCTAGTCATGCCGACCGTTCCGGTAAGGCCGCGCCAACTACCGGGCGACGATGCATCCCGCCTCGATCAATTGGGCCCGGGGCTTGGCAACATCACCAATGCCTGCGTGTTCAACGTCACCGGCCATCCTTCGATCTCGGTGCCCTGTGGGATGGCCGACGGATTGCCGCTCGGGATGATGCTGACCGGCCGCTATTGGGATGAAATCACGCTCTATCGCGCGAGCGATGCCTTCGAGCAAGCGTTTGATTGGCAGAAGCTGTAGTCAGTACCGCGTTAGCGTTCAATTTGTTTGGCATGGCTAAGTCCGCCGCGCGACACTGGAACGTTCTAGAAACGGCCCTAGGTCGCTTCGGAGTCGTCTTTGAACATATAGACCCCGTTGATCTTCCATTCGCCGCTCGGCTGTCGTTGCATCACATAAGCGGCAACCATTGACCTGCCATCTTCGCCGACGATATGGACGCGCTGAACTGGCTCGCCACCGACATCGAGCACGACGCCGAAATTCACGACCTCCGAACGATAGACCGGGTAATAGGTGCTCTTCACCATCGCCATGAAGTTGTCGATCGACTGAAAGATTTTATGGATAGTGGGCGAAGCGTAGCTGAACGCGGCAACGCCATCATCGCGTTTGAACGCATCTAGCTGAGATTTTATGATGCCTTGGATTGTCTGGCGATCGCTGCTTGTCAGCCCTAAATCGTCACCGCCATCGGCCATCACGGGTGATGTTAGCAACACCAAACATGCGAATACGGTTGCAAAGAAGCGCATCGTTTAAGATCTCCAACGGTTGTTAACGAACCGCAAATCACGACGACCAGGTTAGTAGTGCGACCAAACGTCGTAGTAGGCCTCGGCGGTATGGAACACGGCAAAGCGGATGCGGGCTTGATCGTAAGCGGTCGTGGCGTAGCGCTCGAATGCGCCCGGCCCAAGACCCGTGTACGGCAAGTCGACCGGCCCTAGCATGGCGATCTCCCACGATTAGTTAGAAACGGGCGGCTTTACGCCCCCCGTCAATGCCGTTTCGATCGAGCCTAGTGGTAGGCGTCGTAAGTCGACAGCATGCCGTAGTAGAGCTCGGCATACGTGTTCGAACACTCACGTAGTTGATCGCGAATTTCCTGCGTGTCCGCATACTGTTCGAACACCCGCACGATGCTGTCACCATGATCTTCATCGGCGGTCACATGCACGGAGAAGAACAGAACTTCGTCATCCGACATGCCGTAGGACTTTTGGAGCGCCTCGGCAATCATTCCATACGCCTTGGGCGACTGGTATTCGAAGCCAAAGAAAGCGCCAAAAGGCTTGATCCAGCTAGGATCGCGATAACACAACTCATCGCCGTAATCGATGATCGACTTGGTCCTCGGCTCAAGCGTTACTGAATCCAACGCCGGGCGGTCTGCGCCGGCAGCCACCGCCACCTTTGCGGCCAGATGAAAATGCGCGTCGGTATTCGAAAAGCCGCCGAGTTCTTCCTCCAACAAATTGTTGAAGAGCTCGCGCCGGATTTGCATGTCATCACACTTGGCGTAGATAGCGCCGAGCCAACGCACGACCTCGCAGGTCTGACGATAGACCTGACTCATCAAACCCTCGATTTGGCCAAGGGTCAGTTCTTTGTTGTTAAGCTTTTCGATTAGCGGGTGCTCGGAAAGGTTCCGGCCCGGTATCATAATATCGGCTTCGAGCCCTTTGACGAAATCCTCGACGGGTTCGAGTTCCACGACTGCTGCGTCTGCCATCTTCCTTGTCCTCCTGCTCAGGGGTCGCGTTCAGGAGCGTCCCCAGTTTTTCCGTGCCGACGTTAGCACGACCAATTTTGCCACTGCAATTTGCTGCGTCAAACGGAGATCTTCAAACGTGCGCCCTCCGGTTCCACCGCGAACGTTCGTACCCGTATTATCGGATTGGTCGGGCACATACCGGTGGTCACATCTACTTTGAACCGGTGCAGGGGGCAGGTCACCACGCGACCATCAAACGGTCCCTCGGCGAGCGGCCCTCCTGCATGCGGGCAACGGTCGTTGATCGCGTAAAACCCGCTTTCGGTATGAAAGATGGCAATACGCAGACCGGGGTTCACCTCAACGACGTGGGCACCACCGGCTGGTACGTCCGCACGATCGACGTAGAGGACTTCCCCCGCCATTGCTCTCCTCGCAAATGATCTTCTCGCGTCAGACGTTCGCGTTAAACGTTGTCGGCGCTGCCGGGTTTGTAGGCGATCGACTGGATTTCGACCAGCATTCCTGGAAGCGCCAATTCGTTGATTCCGATTAGCGTGCTCGCCGGGCGATGATCGCCAAAGAACTCTTGGCGTACCGGGTTGATTTTGGGGCGATCGTTTACGTCAAGAACATAAACGGTGACGGTGCAAACATCTTGCATCGACATCCCCGCCGCATTCAGCGTCGCCTGCATATTCTCGAGAACCTTACGACACTGACCAACGACATCACCCTTACACACGACCTTGCCATCTCCGTCGAAAGGCGGTTTGCCGGACAGAAACAAGAAATCGCCGCAGCGGTTGGCATCGGTGTAGTGACTGAGCGGCTGATACAGCCCATCAACACGAATCTCCTGCATAATCCCACGCATGGTTTCCTCCTCCACTTGTTGACTGCGTAATTAAACGGTGACGTTCCCGTAGCATGCGAGAGCCATACCGAACAACTCGATGCGATCAATTTGGGTTGACGAACGCTTGTCCCTGGCCGTTCAACAACGCGCGGATATAGCCACGGTGGAAATGTAGATATCCCGGCGCGGTAACACCTAGCACCCCCTTCATTTCGCTGTGCGCGGACGGCAGTGCGTGAAGCGGGACCCCGGGATAAACATGGTGCTCGATGTGGTAGGGCATATTCCACATCACAAATCGTACCAATGGATTGGTGCGCGTCGTACGCGTATTCGCGTGCATGTTGGTGTCAAGCGCGCATCCACTGTGTTCGGCGAGCAGGACCAAGCGCAGCAAGGGTTGGCCGAGGAACGCCGGAACCACCCAATAGACGAGCGGCGCCGACCAGCCCGCAAATACCGACGCGGCAGCCAAAGCGTAGAGCGCGAAGTGAATTCGCGCCTCACGGATCACGGTCGGTCGGTCGGTTCCAGCGACAAAGGAGTCGGAGACACGGCCAAGTGCATGGCGCACGATCCCAGCAACTTGATCGCGCGTGAAAGGGATCCCGAGGACGTGCCAAAAATATGGTGCCAGGGACACCGGTTTCGCGGTTATCAATTCAGGATCGTTTTCGGGATCTTGCGTGAAACGTTGATGATCCATATGGAATGCGCGAAAGTGTACGGCCGGAACGAAAACGAAAAAGCCGAGCACCGTTGCCACGACATCGTTGACGCGCCGGCCCCGAAAGGCAGTGCGGTGGACCGTCTCATGAAGTCCGCAAAATAGGCCTATAAGGACTCCCTCGTGCACAATCATCGCTGGAACCTGCCACCAAAGGCTCGGCGCCATCGCAACCGACGTGCCGGTGCCGAGGAGAATCGCCAGATGGCCAGCTAAGCGGCGTCCACCGCGCCGATTCGAGCGCGTCATTAGCATTTTGAGGCGCTCACGATCCAAAGCACCGCCGTAGCTATCGTCAAGCATGGTCCGCTGGCTCATCAATGCCAGCATGGGTCGCAGATTCCGGGCTGGCAAGGTGTTGATTGTCGACCGCTAACCCGCGTCTTAAGATCGCGCCGGCACGCCCAGCCGGTTGGAGGAACGAAATGAGCGAAATCAAAGTTATCTATGAAGGCCCCAACATCGTCGGCGAGTGCCCGCGCTGGAACGAAACAGACCAGTGCCTCTATTGGACCGACATCTACCAACCTGCGATCCACCGCTATAACCCGGCGACGGAAAAAATCGACAGCTGGGACATGCCCGAATCGGTCGGCTCTTTTGCGTTTAGAGAGCAGGGCGGCATGATCGCGGGGACACGGACCGGCTTTGCATTCATCGATCTCGATGCCGGGTCCTTTGACCGCCTGGCCAATCCCCTGCCCAACGATCCTGAAATGCGAATGAACGATGGTCGCTGCGACCATGGCGGCCGTTTCTGGGTCGGCAGCATGATCGAGAGCCTCGACCAGCCGGTCGGCAAGCTGTTTCGTTACGACCCCGACGGCACCGTAACGGAAATGGTGAGCGATCTCATTTGCCCCAATGGCATGGCGTTTTCGTCCGACGGCAAAACCATGTACCGCTCGGATTCGCGCCAAGACACGATCTGGGTGTCGGATTTCGATATCGCCAACGGCACCTTCAGCAATGAGCGCATCTTCTACGAAAACGACATGCTCGAGGGCCGACCCGACGGCGCGGCGGTCGATGTCGACGGGTACTACTGGATTACCTACGTTCAGGGATGGCGGGTGATGCGCATCGCGCCCGATGGCGTGGTTGACCGCGTGATTGGGTTGCCGGCGCAACGACCGACCATGTGCTGCCTTGGCGGGCTCGATATGCAAACCCTCTACGTCACCACCGCCACCTATCCGTTGCCGGACAACCTCAAGCATAAACAACCCTTGGCGGGAGCATTATTTGCCATCGATGTCGGCGTAAAAGGCCTGATCGAGCCCCGCTTCAAGGGCTAGTGGTAAGGGCGAGTAGATGGATGGACGGTATTCGTCCTAAGCTGAGCCAAGCGGATACAGGGAGAGACGCCGTGAGTGAGGCACAGGATCTCGAATCGGAACGCACAGCTTATTCCGGTTATTTCAATCCGAATCGACCCAAAGAAGACGAAGAACTTACCCACGCCGGTCCCGGCACGCCGGGCGGCGAATATATGCGGCGCTTCTGGCTGCCGGTCGGGTTGACCTCCGAAGTTGATAAACTGCCAAAACGGCTGCGCGTCCTCAACGAGGACTTGGTTGCGTTCCGCGACAAAAGCGGCCGCATCGGTCTTTTGCACATGCATTGCGCCCACCGCGGCGCGTCGCTCGAATATGGAATTCCAATGGAACGCGGCTTGCGCTGCTGTTACCACGGGTGGACCTATGACATCGACGGCACTTGCCTGGAAACGCCGGGCGAGCCGTCCAATAGCCAATTAAAAAGCAGCGTCTTCCAGGGCGCATACCCCGTACGCGACTATCATGGGCTGCTGTTCGCCTATATGGGCCCACCAGACGAGATCCCCGATTTCCCTCTTTACGACGCCCTCGAATACCCCGAGGACAATGAAATCTATGCCTACGCGCTCGACTACGACTGTAATTGGTTGCAAAGCCACGAGAACGGTGCCGACCCTATTCATGGCTCCTTTCTGCACGCGATCTCTAGCGGCACGCAGTTTACCGAGGCGTTCGCCGCGCTACCGGTTATGCAGTATTTCGAGACCCCGCTCGGATTGATTTCATCGGCAACCCGGCGCGTCGGCGACAATATTTGGATCCGGGGCAGCGATATGCTGACCCCGTGCTCGGCGCAATTTGGATCATCGTTCGTTGATGGCACCGACATCCACTATGCCGTTTGCTCGTGGGTAAGCCGATGGATCGTTCCGGTCGACGACACTCACAATCTCACCGCTGGTTTGCGGATTTTCAACGACGAGATCGATCCCGAGCGCAAGGGTGAGCCTGAATTGATCGGCCGCAACACGGTCGATTTCATGGGACAGACTCCGGAGCGGCCTTACGAGGAGCGGCAGGTCGAACCTGGCGACTATGAGGCTCAAGTCGGCCAAGGACCGGTGACGGCGCACGCGGCAGAGCACCTCGGTAGTACCGACAAGGGGGTTCTCATGACCCGGCGGTTCCTGCGTCAAGGAATTCGCGCGGT
>CAUZWH010000128.1:0-7976 GCA_963583675.1 Alphaproteobacteria bacterium | reverse complement strand
CCTAGCGAAGTAGGGCGTAAGCGCTGTTCTCGCCGCGAACGCCTCCCTATTAGTGCAGCGCCAGCGATGTCGTGCGTTGCGCCGCTCTAGATCAAAAACGTCCTATGCCGTCCCGCCTGATCACAATTACTGATGAGATCACCCTCGATCCCCGCGACATCGAGGAAACCTTTGTCCGCGCGTCGGGGCCGGGTGGGCAGAACGTCAATAAAGTGTCGACCGCGGTCCAGCTTCGGTTTGATTTGCGGCATGCACGGGCGCTGCTCGACGATGTACGCGCCCGGGCCGAGCGCCTCGCCGGCCGGCGGCTCACCAAAGACGGCGTTATAGTGATCACCGCGGCGCGCTATCGCACGCAGGAACAAAACCGCGAGGACGCGGTCGCCCGGCTAACGGAACTCTTGAAACAGGCGGCGCGCCCGATCGTGGCCCGACGGCCGACCCACCGCACCTTGGGCTCGCGTAAACGACGGCTTGAGTCGAAGACCCAGCGCGGCGCTATCAAGAAATTGCGAACGGACAAGCCTAGTGATGATTGACGACGGGCTGGGTGCCACTCTGACGGGCTAACGCGCACCGCCGGCGTTCTCGCGCGCTTCGACCGCCGTTTTAGCGCGCCGGAAAGCACCCGGCGTCTCCTGAAACGTCCTGCTGAACGCGCGGCTGAAGGCGGCTTCCGAGGCGTAGCCCACCCGCGCCGCGATATCGGCCAGCGCGAGGCCGGGAACCGCCAACAACTCGCGCGCCTTTAGCATGCGCCATTGCGTCGCGTAGGCCATCGGCGCGAGACCCAGCATCTCCTTGAAACGCGCGGCCAGGCTGGACCGTGACATTCCCGCCGCAGCAGCGATGCCGGCGAGGCTTAGGTCCGACTCTGCCTCGGCATGAATATATTGCAGCGCGCGAAAAACCTGCGGGTCATCCAACGCCGCCAGAAACCCTTGTGGGGGCCGGTGGTTGGCGAGGTAGGCGCGGAGAACCTGAATGAATAGGGCCTCGGCCAGCCGACTGATCAGCGCGCCCGACCCCGGCCGCTGAGCACCGGTTTCGCGAACCAGCAGCGGCAACACCGCATCGAACCAGCCAGTGTCGGGAGTCGCCAATCCGGAGAGATGAATCAAGTGGGGGAGTTCTTCGATCAGCGGATGCGGGACGCCGCGATCGAACTCAAAATGTCCGCACAGCAGACGGGCGCTGGCCGCGTCGGTCTGAAACAGTGGCGCGCCATTGGCGATGCCTTCCAGAACCTGGCGCCCGGCGACGTAATCGCCATTGCCACCATCGGGCCGATCCGCCAGATCGTGGGCATCGCCGAACGGCAACAGCACCACGTCGCCGGCGGAAAACAGGCGCGGCTGATCGTCGACGTTCAGCCAGCCCTGGCCCCGCACCATCACGTGAAACGGTGCGAAGGGACCTGCATCCATGCGCATGCCCCACGGCGCGCCAAGATCGGTGACGAAGTAAACGCACCCTTTGAGGCGAACCAAATCCAATACGTCGCTTAATACGTCCATCGGTTGATTGCGAAGTTAATCCAAACCTGTCCAGAACGCTACCAGCACGGACATGTTTGGATGTTAGATCAATAAATATGGTTCACCCATCATTGTTCGTCCTGACAACTGGGATTATTCCTGGATGATCATCATCATTCACAAAAGGATACAGTGATGCAAAAGTTGATAACGGTTGGATCGATTCTCGTCTTCGGCGCTCTGGTGATTGCGGCGCTCACCCTAACGATCGCCACCGGGCGAGCCGCCAATCCCGCATTTGACGCGAATACGGAAGTCGCCAAACCCGCCACCGGCGTGGCTTTTCAAAACATCAATCCGGCTATCCGAATGGGTGCCGCATGGGGGGATCGTGGCACCAGCGCGCATGGCACGTTCGGCAAGTTTCCCGCCAACTTCATCACCCCAATCCATTCCCATAGCGGGGCCTATCATGGCGTGGTTATTGAGGGCGTCATGACCAACCCGTTCGGCAAATCCGGCGAAACCAATCCGACCAAGATGGCGCCTGCTTCCTACTGGTATGTTCCGGCCGGGATGCCACACGCGACCGCCTGCGTTTCTGACGTGCCGTGCCTGTTCTACTTCCACGCGGAGAGCGGATTCGATTTCAAGCCCGTAGGTGGTTGATCAACCGCCATTGACTGGTTCGGGAGTCCCGGTGCGTTCCGGGGCTCCCGGTCCCCTACCCGCTCTCGCCGTCATAGGGCACGGCCCGATCTGCCGCTTCCCAGATCGCCCGCAGAGCTGGTTTCTATTGCTCTTCATGCACATGTCCGACTAGGCCGGCACACCGAGATATCAGCGCGAAACTGCGCATGATCTCGGCCGGTACGCCGCAGTCACCGAGGGTGGCCGCAATCGCGCCCGTTGCATTAATGGTTATGTGCTTGCCCGACCCGCGATCGATGGCCGCCGACAGCACATGAACGGCCTCGACATGGCGGACGGCCACGCCCTGTTCATGGGCAATCTCAAATAGGCGGATCGAGCGGGGAACGTCGGGTTTGTGAGTCGGGTGACCGAAGCCGGGGATCGGCCTCAGCGCCGCTCGGTATTCGGCGACGATGCGCTCGGCGGCAGGTTCAAGCCCATCCTCCGCGTCGAGCAAATCGGCGAGCACCGCGGCACAGCCCTCGGTGGTGCCGGCAAACAAGCTGCCGACTCCATTGAGACCGGCCGCAACCGCGCCTTGCATGGCGTCGGGAGAGCTCGAATAGATCAGGCGCGTAGCTACCGCGCTCGGAGTCAGGCCGTGTTCCACCAACGTTACCAGACAGGCGTCGACCATCGCGATTTCGGCCGCCGTCGCTGACCGCCCGAGGATCTGAAAGAACAGCATCTCGGTAAACGAAAGTTTGCCGATCAGGTCCTGACACAGGCTCTTGCCACGCACGAAAACATCACTGCTGGTTTCAGTGGCGATGCTTGTGGTTTGCACTTCCGGCAGGTAACTCATCTAGTGCCTCTACTTCCTAATGTCGGCCGCGGGTTTCGCACACCTGGCAGCTCAGTTATCTGCCGGCGGCTCGGTCAGTAATTTCTCCAGCTCATGGCGCTGCACCTTGCCCGACGCGCTGCGCGGAAAGCTCTCGTAAGCGATAAACCGGATTCCCTTGGGCTGCTTGTAGCCGGCGAGTTCGGCCCGGCACCGCTCAAGCAGGACGGTAGCGGTAAGGTCGTCGCCGCGCTGGGCGACGAACGCTATTGGCACCTCCCCCCACTTCTCATCGGCGTGCCGCACCACCGCGACCTCGGCGACTCGCGAATCCTGCATCATCACGCGTTCGATCTCGGCCGGATAAATATTCTCACCGCCCGATTTGATCATGTATTTAACACGGTCGACGAAATCGAACGTGCCATCGGGATTGCGAACGAACACGTCTCCCATATGAAACCAGCCGCCGCGAAACTCATGCGCGTTGACCTCGGGCGCGCGCCAATAACCGCTAAATAGCGTCCATCCCCGGATGCAGAGTTCGCCGGGCTCCCCATCCGGCACCTCCTGATCTTCGGCGTCGACCAAACGGATCTCGCAAAACCGGCTCTGCTGTTTGGACAGATTGGTTGGCGCGACGCCGATCGGAATGAGATTTGCCGTACCCGGCGGGCCGCCGGTCTCGGTCGCGCCGAAGGTGTTGGCGTAGGGTGCCCCTACCAGTTCAGTGATCTCGGCTATCTCCGAAGGCGGCACGAGGTCGGCCATCACGCCGCAGACCTTAACGCCGCGTGGCCGCACATCGCGCCGTTTGAGTTCCTCGATCAGCACGTTGATCATGCCGGGCATGACGATGAGCCAGCCGAGCTGCTCGGCGGCGATGATATCGGCCAGCCGTCTAGCGTCGAACCCATCGATCACCATGACCTTGCCACCGGACATCAAAGTCGAGAGCGAATATTCCGCCCCACCCATATGATAGAGCGGCGACCACACCGGGTAGCTATCGTCGACCGCGAAGCCAAACTCCGCGCGCATGACCAGATTGCGCGCCACCTCAGCGCGATGGCTTATCACGGCGCCCTTGGGCAGCCCGGTCGTGCCGCTGGTGTAGAGGATGAGCAGCGGATCCTCGGGCTCGGCAGAATTGAACGCGGGATTTACCGGCGTCGCTGCCGCGATAAGCTCTTCGTAGGGCGCGCCAAATAAGATCGTATCGACGGGCGACTCCATCGCCGATTCGAGCACGGCCTGGTGGCGCGGTGAGACCAGCACCACGGTTGGCTCGACCAAGTCTAAACAGTGAGCAAGTTCCGGTGGTGCCAGGCGCCAGTTCTGACAGGCAGCAATGGCTCCGAGCCGGGCCGCCGCGAAGAACAACTCGAAATACTCCAACCGATTCTCGGCCAGGATCGCGATTCGTGCACCGCGTTTAACACCACGCTGGCGTAATACTGTGACCAAGCGGCGCGATCGTTCGTCGAGTTCCACAAAGCTGACACGTTGCGCACCGTCGTCCAACGCGATGCGATCGGGGTAGATCCGCACCTGCGCCTGGAACAGGCTGGCGACTGTGCTCTGCGCGCTCCGTGCGACCAGTGCGGCGCCGTCAGGCATTGGCTGTTCCCCTAATTTGCACAAGCGAGTTGCACGCGAACAAATATTTACGATCCGACTCGATGCCAAGCATATTCAGCGCTACCTTAGTTGCACACGGATGCCGGTCGGCCGGCCTGGAACCTGAAAGAGGATTGCCATGATTAAGGGGCTCCATCATAACGCGTATCGCTGCAAGGATTCCGAGGAGACACGCAAATTCTACCAAGACTTCCTTGGCTTGCCGCTGGCCCACACGCTGGAAATTGGCGAGACTAAAAGTGGCCGCAAAACCGAAACGCTGCACACCTTTTATGAGCTCGATGACGGCTCCTTTCTGGCCTTCTTCGAGGCACCGGACCGGCCGTTCGACTTTAAAGAACAGCATGACTTCGATTTGCACATCGCGCTCGAAGTTGAACCCGACGACCTCCGCGCTATGCTCGCCAAAGGCAAAGCCGCGGGTATCGATACCCGCGGCATATCGGATCATCACATCCTCGATTCGATCTATTTTCGCGATCCCAATGGTTATGTCATTGAGCTAACCGCCAAGCGTGACAATCATGACGGCGCCATGGACCCGCAGGCCAACGGCGCGCGCGATAAGCTCGACGCCTGGCAAGTCGCCAAGAGCTAAACGTTAAGAGTTGAAAGTCGAGAGCTAGCCCACGTGATCGCGCGCAAAATTAAGGTCATCCCGCCGACCCGACCGCGCGATTGACACGATCTCACCGTGCGCCTATTCGTGCCGCCACCATGACGTCAAAGAACTTCAATCGCACTTTTCTCCCGACCATGCCGACCCGCGTCGGCGGGCCGCTTGGATGGTGCATGCGTTGAATTAAACTAACCTCGCCCACCCAAGCCCCGCCGGTTCCAACGGGGCTTTTTGTTTTCTTAGCCTCGCTGTTGGCGCCAACCCAACGAGGCCACCATGTCCGCCCCCGGCAAACCATCTTCGATCACAACGTTGTCGGTCCCCTTCCGCCTCGGCGTGCTCGCTCTTTCGTTGCTGCGCCACTGGCGTTTTGTCGCCCACGACGACACCGAACGCTGGCTTGGTGTCATTCATCGCCTACTGGCCGCCTATCACCGTGAACCAGACGCTTTTTCCTACGTCGTTCACCAGCTTTCGTGGGAGGACGGCTACAAGCGTTGGTCGATCAACTATGACAGCGGCGACAATCCGCTCATCGAAGTAGAACAACCCATTGTCGCTGATTTGATACGCCGAAGGCCTCCCGGCACAGCACTCGATGCAGCTTGCGGTACGGGACGCGTGACCTCACTGCTGGCCGAGGGCGGGCATGCGATAACTGGCATCGATGCGTCCGAAGCCATGCTAGCCGAAGCTGTGGCAAAAGTGCCGGGCGCGATCTTTAAGTTGGGCGACCTCGCTACGCTGCCCGAGCCGGACTCTGCGTTTGACCTCGTGACATGCTGTCTCGCCCTTACCCACTGCAGCGACCTGTCCGCATCAAAGGCCTGATGTTCACCTTCGAAGATCTCACCAAGCTCGATCCGGCGAGCATTCCGGTGCTGTTGCGCGCGGTGGAGAAAGACAAGTTGGGCCTGGCCCTGAAGGGCGCCTCCGAAGACTTGCGCGACCTTTTCTTCAGCAACATGTCCGAGCGGGCTGGCAAGATCATGCGCGAAGACATGGACGGGCTCGGCCCGGTGCGCTTGCGCGATGTCGACGAAGCGCAGGGCATTAGGGTCACCATCGCCAAAGATCTTTCCGATCGCGGCGAAATCGTCATCGCTGACAGCGGCGGCAAAGACGAACTTATCTACTAGCCCGACGACCAGGCGTCACTGCCGACAAAGGCATCAGCCTAGCCTTCTGTCGGCCCCCCGTTTTGTACCCAGCCAGCGAACCCGCCGGCCACGTGACAAACATTTTCGATACCCATGTCAGCGAGTGTCCGCGCTGCCAAAGCAGAGCGGCCGCCAGAGCCGCAATAAAGCACCATCCGTTTACCGGCGCTTAGTTCAGCGATATGCATTGGCGTCTGCGGATCGAACATAAATTCGAGCATGCCCCGCGGCGCATGAACCGAGCCAGCGACGAAACCATTGGCGCGCTCGACTTGCTCGCGCACATCGACGAACACCACGTCGGCCTGCCCGTGCAGGCCAAGCGCTTCTTCGATGTTAATGGTTTCGATCTGCGCGTTGGCTTCGGCAAGAAGATCGTTGGCACCTTTTTTCAGCATCGCATTCCTCCCTCTTACACCCCAGTGTCTCTGATACCGCGAACCCTATCACGCGGGACAATTCACAGATGACAATTGCTAGCACCGTTCGCTGCGTGGCGGGATAGCCATGGGGAATCGGAGCGCAATGTGCGACTATCGTCTCACTATTCATCTGTAAGACGGAGCACCCTCTGATGGCAACGACCTGTATCCGCAACGCGTCCTGGGTCGTGGCATGGGACAATACTGCTTTTGAGCATCGCTACTTGAGGGACGCCGACGTCGTTTTTTCCGGCGACACGATCGACTTCGTCGGCAAAGGTTTTGACGGCGATGTCGATAGCGAAATCGACGGCAAAAACATGGTCGTGCTGCCGGGCTTTGTTAACACCCATGCCCACCCGCCAAACGAGCCCGGCTATAAGGGCATCCGCGAGGAGCAGGGCGTGCCGGAAATGTATATGACCGGTCTCTATGAACGCATGCTGGCGATGCGATTAGACGACGCGGGCGCTTTGGCGGGTACCGAAATCGCCTATGCCGAACTACTCAAGAGCGGCGTCACCACGATTGTTGATCTCTCACCACCGGTCGAGGGCTGGCTCGACGTCGCCAAGCGGAGCGGGATTCGAACCTATGCTGGCCCCTGGTACGCGACCGCGAGTTGGCAACTCGAAGGCAACCACGAACTCAAATACCGTTGGGACGAAAAAGCCGGCCGTCGAGCCTTTGATCGCGCCATCCAGATCATCGAGGGCCTCGAGGCGTTCGACCCGTCGGGTCGGATGAAGGGCATCCTTTGCGCCGGCCAGATCGACACGGTATCGGTCGAGATGTTCGCCGACACCGTCGCGTACGCCAAGCAAACAGAGATCCCCCTCACCACCCATTGTTCACAGAGCGTCGTTGAGTTTCACGAAATGACCCGCCGCCACGGCATGTCGCCAATTCAATGGGCCGAATCAATTGACCTACTTGGCCCACACACGATTCTCGGGCACGGGCTGTTCATTGACGAACACAGCTGGGTGCACTGGCACAGCAAGCGCGATCTCGACATCCTCGTTGAAACCGGCACCTCGGTTGCCCACTGTCCAACGCCGTTCTCACGCTACGGCCAGATCATGCAGGACTTCGGGCGCTACGTTCGCGCCGGCGTCAATATGAGCTTGGGTACCGATACTTTTCCGCACAACATGCTGGAGGAAATCCGCACCGCTG
>CAUZWH010000127.1:0-7978 GCA_963583675.1 Alphaproteobacteria bacterium | reverse complement strand
GAACACCAATTGCCGCAAACGGTCGCGGTCGAGCCGCGCGCAAGCGGCGTCAACCCATCCGCGACGTTCCGAATCCAATTCGTTCATAGTCGAAGTATCTTAAGAAGCATTACGCGGCGTCGACGACGCGCTGTACGTCGTCATAAAAATGAAATGTCATGTCGAGGGTTTTTTCGACGACGGCAAGGACCTGCAGGCGGGCGGCTTCGGTGGTGGCAAATGAATCGAGCAATTCCTTGCCGATACCGGAGTGGTCCTCGTCGGCCACGTCGTGCACTACCCAAAACGCCACCGCTTTGTCGTCGAGCCCGAACTTATCCTTGAAGGTTTGTGCGAGATGCCGGAACACGCCGGGGCCATGCGCCTCGGCGGCCAACATGTGGGCGGAAACGGCTTCGAGGAAGGTGCCGTTGCAACGGTCCTGATACCAGCCCTGCCAGCCCAATCCGCCCGGGCAATAGGCGGCGTTCAATAGATCTTCGCGCTTCATGCCCAAGCCTTCGGCGAAGTCGACATAAAGCTGATTGTGGGGGACGCCATTGGCGTAGAGCCGGCCGGTTCCTTCTTCGTAGACGACTTCGGCAATCATTTCGCGCCACTTGGGGTCCGGGCAATTCACGTAGATCGGGCCGTGATAATTGTGGTTGTGGAGCGGGATGATGCCGAACTGCCGGGTGAATTCGCGGATCTGTTCGAGATTGTAAGTGCCGGCGATCAGGCCAGCCCATAGCGGATGCTCGTCGAACGGGTTATCGCTGTGCAGTTTCTCGATCTTGTCGAGGACTTGTTTGTTCGTGAGTGCCATCGCTTGCCTGTTACCTCTGCCGCCACCGGATGCGGCACAAGTGTCCCACGTCCGATCGGGTCGTGAAAAGATCGACGTCGATTTAGATTTGGCTTAGGATTTTGCGGAACTCATCTCGCTCGCTAGGTAGACGCCGCCAAGAACCAGAACGATACCGGCAGCGTGGTAGAGCTCAAACGTCTCGCCCAGGAACGCGATCGCCATGATGCCGGTTAGCACCGGAACGATATAGCTGAACGGGCTCGCCCGATTGGGCCCGATGCGTTTGATGCCGAAGATGAGGAAACTCAAAGCCAGAATCGATGAGAAAATAGCGTAGTAGAGCACCGTCACGACGGTGATCAGGTTGAAATCGACGCGCGCATCGGTGAACAGCATCTCGCCGGCATAGAGGGGGATGATCAATGTCAGGCCGCCTAGTGTCGAGCCCGTAAACAACACAAAGGGATTGAGTTCCGGCGCCGCTTGTTTAATCAACACACTGTTGGTCGCATAGCTCACCGCCGCCACCTGAACCCAAAAATCGCCGAGCACGAATTGCAGGCCGAGCAATGTGCCTATGTCGCCGCGCACGACGATGACAGCGACTCCGACCAAGGCGACAACAAATCCGAACCCCTGTCGTTTGACGATGGTGTCACGCAGCAAGAGCCAGGCGACGACCACCGTGATTGCCGGCACGGTTGCGTTGATCAATCCGGCTGTGACGGCGGTTGAGCTGTGCAACCCGAGCAATAGCAGCGCCTGGCCACTGACCGAATTCGTAAATCCGATTAGCAGAAGCAATTTCCAATGGCGTAGTAAAAGCGGCAGTTGCTGGCGGAGCGGCGCGTAGACGAACGGCAGAATGACAATCACAGCGATGAAGTTACGCCAGAAAACCAAGCCCATCGGCGGGATATCGGCGCGAATCGCACGCCCGAGCACCACTGATCCGCCGAGGAACGTCATTGATAGCGCGAGCGCCACATAAGGCAGCCAGGGACTGCGCTCGATGAAGCTGCTGGCGTCCGGCGTTATCGGTGGATCAGACATGGGACCAGTCAAAAACGCCGGGACTAAACGGGGTCAGAGAAGGGATGCGCATCGCCCTCGGCTAGCGGCACGGCAAACGCGTTGAGAGTCATTGCCACCATCACGTAGTAGCCGGCGACAGCAATGAGTTCGGTTAACGCTTGCTCGCCCAAGTGCCCGACGGCGCGTCGATAGAGCTCGTCGTCGAGAGTGCGCGAACGATCCAGTTGATCGCAAACGTCATAAACGATCTTGTCGCCGGGGTCGGCGAACGTCGGCTGCTCGCCGGCGGCCAAGCTGGCTAAAACGCCACCCTCGACTCCGGCATCGAGGGCCAGAGATTCGTGGCGCTTCCATGCATACGCGCAGTTCGACCGCCGTACCATTATGAGGATTGCGAGCTCCCGAAAGCGCGCGGGCAGCGCGAGTCGTTCGCGAAAAACCAATCCGTTGCCAATCAGTTGTTCGGCCAGTTCGGGGCTGCGCAACCACGCATTGTGAAGACCAAACGCGGCGGTTCGTTGACCGCCCACCACGTCATCCCACACACGACGCTGGGCGGGAGTCATGGTTTTCGGCGTTAACTCTGCCAGGCGACTCATTCGCCGCTCCTTTCCCGCATTAGCCCGCTTATAAGTAGAGCGGCACCTCATCCATCACCAGTACTTGCGATCCCTCGCTAATGTGGCCGGACTTGGTGGTGCGTTCGGCCCAGAGGTCGGATTTCATGAAGTCGAAATAAGGTTGCGGGTCGTCGACTTGGGCAATGAGCATTATCTGATCGGGGTTGTCGGAGCCTCGAAACACCCGGGGATTGTGGAAAGTCATTTTGGTGCGCCATTCCTGATTGCCATCGAAGGCGGCCTTCCACTTATCGAAAGAGTCGCACTGGAAGATCTGGATCAATACTTTCATGGTAGCTACTCCTGCTCTGCGGCTTTGGGGTTGATGGAAGGTGTCCTATCATCGGGGCGCGTTACCAACGCAAATACGGAGGATGGATGCGATGGTGAACTATCTTATCAGCGACGGCAGCCTGCTGGACTGCACTGGCGCCGAAACAAAGAAGAACGCGTCGATTTTCGTCAAGGACGAACGAATCGCCAAGGTCGGCTCGGTTGCCGAGGTTAAGTCGTTCGCCGACAGCCGAGGCGGTGCCTATGAGGTGATTGATGCCAACGGTCACACCATCATGCCCGGCATCGTCGATTGCCACGTTCATCCCTCTTACGGCGACATCACTTCATTCGAAGAGCTCGATTTTTACCCTGGCGTTGAGTATCGCACGCTGCGTGGGACGCTCGCGCTGAAGCGGGTGTTACGGGCTGGCGTCACCAGCATTGCGGCGCCCGGTGGAATTTGGAATATCAATGTGGCGTTACGTGACGCGGTTAATGCGGGCTTGATCGAAGGTCCCCGCATCGCCGCCGGCGGCCACTATCTCTCGACCTATAACGGCATCGGATCGCCCTGGCCGTCGCAGCTCGAGCATCCGAAATCGTCGTTCTCGGTGCTGTGCAACACACGCGATGAGTTCATCAAGCAAACCCGCCTGGAGATTAAGAACGGGGTCGATATCGTTAAAGTCGCCGGCGATGGCGACAGCCTCACATCTTCGGGACAGTTGCAGGGCAGCGTTAGTTTTGACGAACTCAAGGCCGTCGCCGATGTCACCCATGTCTGCGGCAAGACCTGCACGATTCATGGGCGCTCGGGACGGTCTTCAGCCGATGCGGCGCGGGCGGGATTCGACTGGCTGGTGCACGCCTCCTTCATGTCCGACGAGGATCTCGAGGTCGTGGTCAAGCACGGCACGCCGATCAATCCGACGCTGAGCCTATTGGCCAACACTCTCGAATGGGGTCCGGATTTCGGTATGGGGGATCGTATCCTCGACGGCTACAAAATCGAGCTCGAGGCGGCGAGCAACATTTTGACCAAGGCGCATCAGGCCGGGCTGATGATCATGGCCGGCACCGATAGCGGGCAAGGCACCGTTCCCTACGGCGAGTGGCACGCGCGTGAGATGGAACATCTGATGACCTATCTCGGCATGAGCAGCATGGAAGCGCTGCGCGCCGGGACCTACAACGCGGCCTTTGCGCTAGGCATGCAAGATGAGATTGGCACCTTGGAAGAAGGCAAGTTCGCTGACGTGCTGGTGGTCGACGGCGATCCCTTGGCCGACATCCAGGTGCTGCAAGACAAAACCCGGCTCAAGGTGATCATGAAGGGTGGCGCCATTGTCGATACCGTTACGCCGCTACCGCAGCCGACCACCTATGCATGGGAAAAGCCGATGTTGTATTGGCACGATGCACGTGTCGGAACGCAGGATTTTGTCCGCAACCACGCACGCAACAAGCCGAGCTGGATGCAGGAGCACGCCCGCGCCGCGGAGTAACTCGACTTTCCGCCAAACTATTACTCGCGTGGATGCGAGCGCATCGTAACCGTAGGGTTTGTGCAGTAGACGGTATATCGAGGCACGGCCGGGCGGGGCATCGCGTTAGAACATCGACGGGAGTAACTTGAGATCGGGTCGGCTAGGTGAAGTCGTCGTAGATCTGTTTCCAGTAGGTGTCTTTCTTGATCACCTTGCCGTTGCGGAATTTCCACAGATCACAGCCCAGTATTTCGAGCTTCTCGCCCTTGGTGGTGGTGCCGACCAAGGTCCACTCGGAGACCGCGGTGTCGCCGAGCACCCAGTCCTGGCCATCTATCCACCGCGCGTCGGGAATCGAGGCAAAGCGATCGACCAGGGCCTGGCGAACCGCCGCGGCGCCTTCATATATGCGGCCCCAGGGATCGGGCCCTCGGGCCATTACCCAGACAACGTCGTCGGCGCAAGCGCTCATGATCGCGTCGACATCGTGGCGATTGAAGGCATCAACGATCGCGGCGACGGTTTCAACCGTTACCGTCGTGCCGGATTGTTCGGCGACATCGTTCACCGGGTCAGGCCCCGTCGAAAGTACGATCTAGGTTGTAGTTGATCAGGCCGTGGAGGTTAACCTCCATCCGCGATAGGGGTCCGGGTTCGAACATCCGCGACGTCATACCGCGCTGCATTGAATCAACCATCTCCCGGTCCTCTTCAAGAACATCGACCAGGAAGTCGTGATAAACCTTGGCCTTTTCCTTGAAATCGGGCTGTTCGAAATGCTCGGCTGGAAAGACGTGGTAGACGATGATCTGCGTCTTCGAGGGCGAGAGCGGCCAGATCACCATCGGGTGCGATTCGTCGACCCGGCCAAAGATATGGAAGTTGGGCGAGAGATAGCCGGTGTAGGCGAAGCTCATCGGCTTGTCGGCCAGCCACGGCATCTGCCCGAATAAGGATTTGGAATCCGGGGTATCGGGCGCGGCGTCGTAGAACGAGCTGAAGCCGCCTTTCTCTTTAACGTTGAATACGAAATCGTCGATATTGATGTGGCCGCCGAACGTATCGAGGTGCAAGACCTGAACGTGGTAGAAGTCCTGCAGGTTCTCGACGACGAATTTCCAATTACAATCGAGTTCGGTGACATATTTCGACGCCAATCGCGTCTTCTCATGTTGAAGAAACGCAAACTCCCGTTCGTATTCAGCGATGAATTCTTCGAGCGGGCCGGCATCGAGATCGAAGTTGATGAACATCCAGCCGCGCCACTCACCAAACTGCAAGGGCTTTAACTGGCAGCTCGCAGGGTCGAAGCCCTCGGCTTCCTTCATATAAGGGGCGCCGACTAGCTTGCCGTTGAGGTCGTAAAGCCAACCATGGTAGGGGCAGCTGAACTCCTTGAGATTACCGGATCCGCTTGCGACTTCGACGCCACGATGCTGGCAGACATTGGCAAAAGCATTGACCTTGCCGGCTGTGTCACGCGCGACAATGATCGGCTCATCAAGGATCCGCAGCGCCATGTAGTCGCCGGACTTCTCGACTTCCTCCATGCGGCCGACGCAGAGCCAGTCCTTCATGAAGATCTTATCTTTTTCGAGCTGGTAGACCTCGGGCGAGGTGTAGATGTAGCCGGGCAGGTGCCGGGCCTTGCTGAGCGCGGCCCGGGTTTCGGAAAAATCGCCGTTGCTGCCGGCCGAAATAATTTCAGAGGTCGCCATCTCGTCCTCCTCTGTCGTTTGGTTGCTCGCTTATAGCGCACCTCGCTAGGCCGAGTCGATTTGGCGCGTGCGCCGCGCAGACGTCGATAGAGGCGGTGCGGCACATCCGATAAGCTCGAACGCGCAATCAGAGAGTGGGGGTAGTTATGGTGAATTCTGGCGCAAGCGAAAATGGACCGACGCCCATGTGGTTCGGTCTCCAGCTCCATGCCAATCTTGAGATCGAACTCTATCCGGAGATTGCGGCCCGCGCCGAGGCGCTGGGGTTTGCCGACGTCGCCGTTCACGATGCGCCGTTGCGGCGCCCGTGCTGGCCGCTGCTGTGCGATATCGCGCGGGCGACATCGCGGGTGATCGTCGGCCCCGATGTTACCCACCCGTGGTTTCAGCACCCGGCTGTAATCGCTGCCAATATGGCGCATCTCGATGAATTGTCGGAGGGGCGCGCGCTCTTAGGCATAGGGCGGGGGTCGATGTACAACTTTGTACGAATGAAGGATCCCTCCACGCTGGTGGGGTTGGAAGAAGCGGTAACCACCATCCAGATGTTGCTCGGTGGCGATCGTGAAGAATTCGCAGGCGAGGTGTTCGGGCTTGGGCCGGGCCCGGGATTGATGTTTGGAACCCGCCGGCGTTTGCCGGTTCATTTCGGTACCCACGGCAAGAAAGGCATGCGCCTGGCCGTTCGCATCGGCGATGGCATTCGCGTTGCCGGCCAATGGGCGACGGGCTACATGGAGCAGGTGCGCGGCTGGGTTGAGGAAGCGGCGGTCGAGTTCGATCGCGATCTCACCAATTTCGACCTGATTACCGAAAACTGGACCTACCTACATCCCGATCGCGAGCTCGCTCGGCGCGAAGCGCGCCGCCTGGTAGCTAACTTTCTGCCCCACCTCGGCCCGATGCTCGACTTCTACAGGATCAGCCCGGACGAAGTTGAGGCCGCACGAGCCGCCAGCGTGCACGGCGATACCGACGCTTTAACGCGCATTCGCGACGAGACGATCGATCTGTTTATGGCTGCCGGCGATGGCGAGGATCTGCGCAAAGGTCTGGATCGATGGGAGGCAAATGGGTTCCATGCGGTGTCGTTCTCGGGTGCGTTGGGACCAGACACGTTGGTGGCGCTCGACATGATCGGCGAGGAGATTGCCCGCCGCCGCGGGTGAGCAGGACCTGACAATGAGCGACCAGGTGTACAGTAGCCGACCCTTAGCCACTGCGATTGCGGTCGCGATCGCGGTGATTGGCATTGAGTCCGCGTCGTTGGGGATGCACGTGGTGCTGGCCCAACCCGCAAATCCTGGCGTGCCGGGGTATCACGGAGTCGTGCGTTCATTCACGGGTCCAGTCGGGCTTCGCTATCGCGAAACCCAATCCTTCACGATGACGACAACAACGATTGTGACGATGCCAAGCGGTGACAGCCGCGCGGCACCAGAAACGACTACGACGAGCTCGATTCTGCCTTTCGGCGACAAGTTGGTCGTTACCTACAGTGTCGATCTAAGCGGTACGAAGGAGACTCTGCGGGCGCATATTGACTCGACTGGGAAAGTCTTTGACATCCAAATTGAAGATGAGCGTTTACGGCCGACCCTCGAGGGCTTGACGGCAAACTCGCTTCTTCAGTTCAAACGAGCGCCTATTGAGCCGGGCGATTCGGTCTACGAGACCAAGCAGGATGTCGGCGAACTGTTTGGTGGGTTTGCCGCGATGTTCGCGAAGGATTTAAGGCCGAGTGATATTTCTGGAGATTATTTCGTGACGGCTATCGGGCTCACGAGGGTCGATGGTTGAGACGGCGTGTTGGCCAAATTCGCGATGGATATGAAATTCCGCGCCGGCGGCCTGCAAGTATCGGGCGTCGCGGACGGCTACACCGTGTACAACCTTCGCAGCGGCCTCATGCTTGTATCCGTACAGGATATGAGGATGACGATCCGCGCCAAAACGCGCACTCAAAGCCTCAGGACTCAGCTCAAACTAATCACAAGCTTCGACTAATTGAGCGGCAACGGTATTTTATAACCCGGCGTTCGCGGATTCCGGCTA
>CAUZWH010000126.1:0-7993 GCA_963583675.1 Alphaproteobacteria bacterium | reverse complement strand
GTGGGAGCCGACGTGGCCGCACGATGCGTTAACCCAGGCTGCCTTTCGACGACGATTGCGTCGCTATGAACAGGATTCACGCGATAACAGTGGGTATGCTTTTTACATTTTCCGGCGCGATGACGACACTCTTCTCGGCGGTGTAACGCTAAGCAATGTCCGGCGAGGCGTGACGCAATCATGCTCGTTGGGTTATTGGATCGGCGAACAGCATGCCCGTCGTGGCTTCATGCGGAATGCACTGTCGGGCCTCGTACCATTCATCTTCGATGAAATGGGGCTTCATCGAATCGAAGCCGCATGTATCCCGACCAACGAAGCAAGTCGCAATCTTTTGCAGACTATTGGATTTACCCAGGAGGGTTACGCACGCCGCTATCTCTGTATCAACGGCGTCTGGCAGGACCATCTTCTGTTTGCGATTCTCGTCTCGGACGTCAATCCCAGCGAAACGACTGCTTAGCAGTTCTTAACGGTCTATCTGGCGGCCCGATGAATAGCGGTATGGACCGCGCTGGACGCGCTAGGCGTGACCGGCCTCGTTGGATAGCTTACCAATGTCAAAACCGAGATTGCTAACGGCTCGGTTCCACTTGTTAGTGTTCGCGGTATCGAAAATGATGTCGAGATCCGCCGGCGCGTGCAGCCACCCGTTTGATTGGATTTCGGTATCGAGCTGACCAGGCGCCCAGCCCGCACAGCCTAATGCCAACAGGTATTTTCTCGGGCCCTTGCCTGCGGCGATGTGGCGCAACACATTGATCGATGTTGTCAAAGCGACTTGATCGTCGACGACCAACGTATCGTCCTGCTTATAGTCGGCCGAGTGGAGGACAAAACCGCGGCTCGTTTCGACGGGCCCACCAAAATGTATTCGGAGTTCGTCGCCAAACGTTTCCCCTTCGATTTCGAACTGCTCCAAAATGTCGGTGAAGCTGAGGTTGTCGAGGACTTTGTTGACAACGATGCCCATCGTCAGAGACGGCGAGTGTGCGCACATGTAGATAACAGACCGCTCAAAACGCGGATCTGGCATCGCGGGCATTGCGATGAGAAAGTGTCCTGAGAGTGATTGGTCGTTTTGTTCCGACATGGGACCGGCGTCCTGGCTAGTCTACGATACTCTAGAAACCGCCTAAACTCTGCTGCCCCCTTCACGATATTATGAAACGCCAAAACCTAAGAAAACCTGTGATTCAGAAATTCGGCGAAATGATGTCCGCTGGGTGGTGACAACGTAGTCAATGATCACACATAAGACGAAGGCTTTGTCGCGGTTTATTGGGCCGGCACTGTTGCTAGCCGGATCGCTTGCTATTGCGACTCCAGGGACGGCGCAACAGACGGCCTGGGTAGATCTGGATTTCAGCCAGGTTCACTTGGTATCGGCCACTGTTGCGGTCGGCGACTCTCGAACGGTTCGACTCGGGTTGCAGATCAAGATGAAACCAGGGTTTAAAACTTATTGGCGGTCGCCCGGAGATGCCGGAATCCCACCGCGGTTCGATTGGACTGGATCACATAACTTTACACGGGCGAACATCGAATGGCCGGCGCCCGAACGCTTTGTGCTGGGCGGTTTCAATACGTTTGGGTACACCGATGAGATCGTCCTACCGATCGAAGTGGAACTAGCAAACCCGGGGCAACCGTTCGAGGCGCACCTCCAGGTGGTTTATGGCGTGTGCCGCGATATCTGCGTTCTCGGTGATGCCGAGCTTGTCCTCGCAGTTCCGGCCGGTAATGCCCAGCAAACCAGGCACCACGATGTAATCGAATGGTTTGGTCGGCAGGTGCCGGGCACACAAGCTAGCGATGTCGACATTTCATCCGCTCGAATTATCTCTGGAGATGAAGGCCTGGTGATTGAAATCAAGGCGCAAGTGGGCGACGGATCGGACTTCGATCAGCCTGATATTCTTGTCGAAGGGTTGGAGGAGGTCGCATTGCCTGCGCCGACAATTGTGGTCGATGCAGGGCGACGAAACACCACGGTTAGCTTATCGGCTGGAAAACGTTCAGCCGCCACCGAAACTCGTCGGGCGACGGGTTACCCTGACGCTGTTGGATGGTGAGTACGCATTCGAAAAAACACTTATGTTGTCGGCGGGCGAGTAGCCGCATCTTTCAACAAACGGCTCAGCGGCTACATTCGGCGCGAGCTAAGGACCGCTTTCGACCTCGCGGACCGAAAGTATTCAAATTTAGGGAGGAAGCCATGACCATCAAAGTGGGTGATAAAATACCGAGCGCGACGCTCTTTGAAATGACCGATTCAGGACCATCGGCAGTGAGTACCGATGACCTCCTGGGTGGCAAAAAGGTGGTCTTTTTTAGTGTTCCAGGTGCGTTCACGCCGACCTGCTCGAATGCGCACCTGCCGGGATTCGTTCAAAATGCCGATGCGATCAAGGCCAAAGGGGTCCACACCATCGCGTGTGTGTCGGTCAATGATGCGTTTGTTATGGGTGCCTGGGGGGAAGCGCAGAAGGTTGGTGGCAGCGTTAAGATGCTGGCCGATGGTAGCGGTGAACTCGCGAAGGCGATGGATGTTGAGCTCGACCTCGCGTCCCATGGCCTGGGGGTTCGCGCGGCGCGTTACTCAATGATTCTGGAAGACGGGAAGGTTACCCAGATCAACCTCGAAGAGGGTGGTGGGTTTGAGGTCAGCTCGGCTGAGAAGATCCTCGAGCAACTCTAGGGTAGATCAAGCCTTTGGGTACCAGTGCCCGGTCGTTACATCGATCGGGCGTTTTCTAGTCCCTGGCGCGCGATACTGTCAGCCCGTTCATTGCCGGGGTGCCCGGTGTGACCGCGAACCCAGAACCATTCAATCCGGTGACGATCTTTGGCTGTTTCCAGACCCTGCCAAAGATCGATATTCTTGACTGGTTTCCTGCCCGCAGTTCGCCAACCATTTTTCTTCCAGCCATTGATCCAACGAGTAATACCGTCGCGCACATAGGTGCTGTCGGTGTGTAAGCGAACTTTCATTGGCCGTTTCAGGGCATTGAGGGCTTCGATAGCAGCGCGCAGTTCCATTCGATTGTTGGTGGTCTCCGATTCGCCGCCACTTATTTCCCGTTCTAAGTCTCCAAAAACCAGCAGCGCTCCCCAACCACCGGGGCCAGGATTACCTGAACAGGCCCCATCGGTATAGATGTCAATCGTAGCTTCTGTTTCAGAGGTCATACCAGCTCGTCCAAGCCGTACTCGGCGGGGGATCGCACACCGCGATGGAACCGCAGTCGTTGCAAATACTCTAAGGGGTCCTTTGGTCGAACCAGCGCACCCTCGACATGATTAAGAAGGTCGTAAAGACGCGTCAGCAGGAATCGAACTGCTGCGCCACGTGCAAGGATAGGCAGCGCGCCGAGTTCGTCGGCGCTCAATGGCCGCGCCTTGATGTATCCGGCGAGTAACATGCGCGCCTTGGTAACGTTGAATGAGCCGTCGGGTTCAAAGCACCAGGCGTTGAGGCAGATCGCGATGTCGTAGGCAAAAAAGTCGTTGCATGCGAAATAGAAGTCGATGAGGCCGGACAGGCGATCGTCCAAAAAGAAGACGTTGTCGGGAAATAAGTCGGCATGGATGACGCCGGACGGAAGGGATTTGGGCCAGATCGTCTCAAGATCGGCAACCTCTTCCTCTAATTCGCACCGCAATCCGATTTGAACTTGGTCGGCGCGCGGTCCGGTCGCCGCAAGTAGCTCCCGCCAACCATCGAGCGATAGATTGTTTGGCCGCCGCATGCCGAAATCTTGGCCAGCTTTGTGGAGCGCTGCCATCGCCTCGCCGAGCCGAACGCAATTGTCGGGTCTGGGTTGGCGGATCCACAAACCACTAAGAAAACTGATGATCGCCGCCGGGCGCCCCGCCAATTCGCGCAGTGTGACGCCATCTCGATCATGGATCGGTGTGGGGCAAGCGATGCCTCTAGCCGCGAGGTGGTCCATCAGGCCCAAGAAGAAAGGCAAGTCTGCGGGCAAGACTCGTTTTTCGTACAATGTGAGAATGTAGGTGTTGCTCGTCGTTTGGAGCAGGTAGTTGGAGTTTTCGACACCTTCGGCGATTCCCTTGCACGACGAAACCTTGCCAATATCATAGCTACTGACGAATGCTTGGAGTTCGTCGTCGGTAATCTCCGTGTAGACCGCCATTGCTAGGAGTGTGCGGCTGGTTATTGATCGAGCATAGGCGGTAGTCGAAACCGCACATTCTCATGGACCGCCGTCACTTTCTCGACGTCGACGTTGTAGCGAGACCGAAGGGCGCCGAGCACCTCGTCGACCAGCACTTCTGGAGCCGATGCACCGGCGCTCAGTCCAAGCCGCTCGACGTTTTCGAGTGACAGCCAATCGATATCGCGGGCCCGTTGAACGAGGCTCGCAGCCGGACAACCGTTCGATTTAGCAACCTCGACCAAGCGCAGTGAGTTGGATGAATTCGGCGCGCCGATTATCAAGACGTGATCGCACCTTTCGGCGATTGTGCGTACGGCTTGTTGGCGGTTGGTTGTCGCGTAACAAATATCATCCTTGTGGGGCGCTTGAATGTTCGGAAACCGCCGTTTTAGAACCCCGATTATCGCCGCGGTATCGTCGACCGACAGGGTGGTCTGGGTTAGGTAGGCAAGCTTCTCAGGCCGATCGCTTACGAAAGCCTCCGCATCGCTGACTGTTTCGACCAACGAAATGGCGTTTTGCGGAAGTTGCCCCATCGTGCCAACTACCTCTGGATGGCCGGTGTGGCCGATGAGTAGAACGTACAATCCCATGCCGTGGTAGCGCTCAGCCTCCCGATGGACTTTGCTAACGAGGGGACAGGTCGCGTCAACGTAGAGAAGTTCTCTATTTTTGGCCTCGGCCGGCACCGACTTGGGGACGCCGTGCGCCGAGAAGATGACTGGAACACCGTCAGGGACCTCGTCGAGTTCGTCGACGAAAATCGCACCAATTGCTTCGAGGTTGTTGACGACAAACTTATTGTGAACGATTTCATGGCGCACGTAGACCGGTGCGCCGTATTTATCGATCGCGTGCTCGACAATCTGTACTGCGCGGTCAACCCCAGCGCAAAAGCCGCGTGGTTCGGCCAGAAGGACGGTTAACGAGGGCTTTGACATCGTTTGCTGCCGTTGTTCGTGATACCCGCCTACTTTCTTGTCTGGCGTGTGGCCCTCAGTTACAGTCGCGGCGTTTCTTAGTAGGCAATCTGTTGGTGTAGACATGCCGAGCCGCCGTGCCGAGAGGTCCGCGCGCCGGCATCGTGTTAAAGGAGGACGTGGGGAATGGCAACGCCAAACATCGCTCAAAAAACGCCGTATGGTGTCGAGGTTACCGAAGGTGAAAGCTATTGGTGGTGCACGTGCGGCAACAGTAAGGCGCAACCCTTTTGCGACGGATCGCACAAGGACACCGAGTTTACGCCGTTCGAATACAAAGCCGATTCATCCACGACTGTCTACTTTTGCGGCTGCAAACACACCGCTACAAAGCCCACCTGCGACGGCTCGCACAGCTCACTCTAAAAGATTGGTGTCGGCGTTGACCTCGCGGTCCTGGTTGCCGCTGGCACCGCTGCTACTTCTGGTTCTTTCAGGATGTGGAAATTTTCTAGATCGGGGACCAAAAGAACCATGTCCGCGGATTTCCATACTTAGCGAGGCGGCTCAGGTAACCCAATTTCAAGAGGGGCCGGGACGCGATCTCCGAGATGTTCGCTTCCAGGGTAAGTTCGGAAACATTGCAGTCAATTGCAGCGTCGACGACGGAAATGTCGTCATGCAAACTTCCATCGAAGTAATCGTGGCGATGGGCCCAGCCGCGACCGAGAGGGTTGGACAGTTTAGCTTTTTTGTCGCGCTTACCGACCCGTCAGAGGATATTTTGGTAAAGGAAGTGTTTGTCAGTCCGCTCGAATTTCAGGCTAATCAGAGACGCTCCGGCGTCGTCGAGCAGATTGAACAGCGTTTCTCGCTGAAATCTGGCGAACGGGCCGCCCGCTACGCTATATTGGTTGGTTTTCAACTCAGTCGCGATCAACTTGATTACAATCGCAAGAGTCGAGGGCGTTAGCACCCGTCATGTTTGCATGGCGTCGGTGGCGCCTGCTATGGTTTTGCTGGGCCGCTAGACACCATAGAGATATTGCGGCCTTCATTAGATCCCTGCGGGAGAGTCCGATCGGCTTTGGCCAGATCGGCGCCGAAGGAGCAACCGCCCCCGGAAACTCTCAGGCAAGCGGACCGTAGGGGGATGAAACTCTGGAGAGCGGGCGTGCGGTTGTGCGCTCCACCGAAGAGGCAAGCCGGCCAACGTGCGAGCGTCCCGGTCAATCTTTCAGGTCTGACGACAGAGGGGGGCAGCTGTGCCGCAGAATCGCGGGTCGCTGCAACCTGAAGGACGGGGACCGATGGCTTCCAAAGGCAACAAGCGAACACCACTCTACGACTTTCATGTTGAGCTCGGAGCGAAGATCGTCGCTTTCGCTGACTACGCGATGCCGGTGCAGTACCCGACCGGCATCCTGACCGAACACAATCACACGCGCGATGCGGCGGGGTTATTCGATGTATCGCATATGGGTCAGGTCACAATTCGCGGTGCTGACCCGATCACGGCGTTGGAAACATTGGTGCCGGCAGACATACGCTCCTTACCGATCGGCGGTATGCGTTACACCATGCTAACGAACGAACAAGGCGGTATTCTTGACGATCTCATCGTAACTCGATTAGCAGACGGGATTGGCGTCATCGTCAATGCGGCTTGCAAGGATGCCGACCTCGCCCATCTTCGAGCGCAACTTGGATCTAGATGCGACGTCGAACTTGATGACGATCGCGCCCTACTCGCGCTGCAGGGCCCCAAGGCCGCGGTAATTTTGGACAGGTTGGTGCCTGGTGTCGCGGAGCTGTCGTTCATGACCGTGCGCGCGTTCGATGTAGCGGGCAGCGTGTGGCGTATCAGTCGCTCCGGATATACCGGTGAAGACGGTTTCGAAATCTCGCTACCGGGTGGCGAAGCCGCAAATTTTGCGCGTCGATTGCTTGAACAGCCCGACGTGGCACCCATTGGACTGGGCGCACGCGATTCGCTCCGCCTTGAGGCCGGTCTTTGCCTGTATGGCCACGATATCGACGAAACCACAACCCCGGTCGAAGCCGGCCTGCGATGGACGATCGGCAAAAGGCGCCGAGACGAAGCCAATTTCCCGGGCGCGCCTGTTGTTCTTGCCCAGATCTCGCAGGGTCCGAAACGTCGGCGGATTGGCATTCGGCCCGATGGTCCGGCCCCGGCGCGCGAGGGTACGGTGATTGAGGATGAATCAGGCAAGACGGTGGGCCAAATTACTAGCGGCGGTTTTGGACCGGCGGTCGGCGGACCCGTGGCGATGGGCTATGTCGAAAGCTCGATGGCGGAGGAAGGATGCCCACTTGGGCTTGTGGTTCGTGGAAAACGTCGCGAGGCCCATGTGATCAAACTTCCATTCGTGCCACACAAATACATCAAGTGAGGAGGGGAAAATGAGCGACGTGAAGTTTACCGAAGAGCATGAGTGGGTTGCGCTCGATGGCGATATCGGCACGGTCGGCATAACCGATTATGCGCAGGACCAACTCGGCGACGTCGTTTACGTCGAGCTACCCGCTGTCGGCGCGGAATTCACGAAGGGTGAGCAAGCCGCTGTCGTCGAGTCGGTGAAGGCAGCAAGCGAGATCTATGCGCCGGTTAGTGGCGCGGTCGTTGAGGTGAACCCTGCGCTTTCCGATAATCCTGCGCTGGTCAACGAATCGGCAATGACCGATGGGTGGTTTTTTAAGTTGCGCATCCAAGAGCCCAGCGAGTTTGACGAATTGATGGACGAAACTGCTTACGCGACATTCGTTGAGGACCTTGACTAATGCGTTACCTCCCGCTCACGGAAACTGACCGCGCGGCCATGCTCAATGCGATTGGCGTTTCGTCGATCGATGATTTGTTCGACGATG
>CAUZWH010000125.1:0-8001 GCA_963583675.1 Alphaproteobacteria bacterium | reverse complement strand
GGGGTGTCTTCGATAAGCTCGAATCCGAGCCTATTTACGTAGAAATCGATCGTTTCATCGTAGTCACGAACGACGATGGTGGTTTGTGCGAGAAACTGTTTCATGGGGTAACAACCCGTGGAGTTAACTTCTCATTGCCGAGATCAAGGTGTGTGGGGCAAGTTGGGGCTGCGTGGAGCACGTTTAGGGGAGATTGTCATGCCGCAAGATCTAATCGTTCGCAATGCGAAACTTCGGGACGGATCACAAGTCGATATTGCCGTCAGCGACGGCAAATACGCCGAGATCACTCCGAAGATTTCAGACTCCTCGTCGCAAGAAATCGACGCCGGCGGCAATTTGGTGACCGAGAGCTTTGTTGTCGCCCAGCTCCACCTCGACAAGGTCTACACGGTCGATTGGCTGGAGGAAGCGGCGGCCGGTTATTTCGACGAAGGAATGGGCGGTGCGATGACAACCATCGAACGCGCCGCCGAAGTTAAGCGGCATTATGAAGAAGACGAAGCCCTCGAGCGCATGAACCGCGCCCTGACCAAGGCGGCGCTGTCCGGCGCAACCCATATCCGCGCGTTTATCGACATCGACTCAAAGGCCGAACTCAAGGGGATGAAGGCAGCGCTGCGAGCAAAGGAACAGTGGCGCGATCGCATCGACCTCCAACTTGTCGCCTTCGCCCAGGACGGTCTGCTCCGCGAGCCCGGTGCAGAAGAGTTGATGTGGGAAGGGATGGAACTCGGGGCTGACGTCGTCGGCGGAATACCGTGGATCGAATTCACAGAGGCCGATATGCGCCGGCACACCGACATCACTTTTGAGATGGCGACGAAATACGACAAGGACCTGACTTCGCTCGTTGACGATGCCGGCGATCCGGATCTGCGAACCTCGGAATATCTCGCGGTGAGTTCGATAAAGCACGGGTGGCAAGGGCGCGTTGTGGCTAGCCAAGCCCGCGCATCGGCGATTTACAACGAGGTCTATCATCTCAAATGGGTGGAACTACTGCGCCAGGGTGGGGTTGGTATCGTCACCAACCCGCATAGTGGTCCGCTGCATGTTCGGGTGCAGGAACTCGCAAAAGCCGGCATTACTCTCGCACTCGGAGGGGAGTCCATTCACGACGCGTATTATCCGTTCGGCCGCTGCAATATGCTTGAAGCCGCGTTCGTCTGCACGCACACGCTCTGGTCGATGGAACCCGATGATCAGGAATTGCTCTACGATATGATCACGGTCAATGCCGCCAAGCTCATGCGGTTGCCGACGCACCAAATTGCCGTTGGTAACGCGGCGAACTTGGTGATTTTGCAAGATGATTCAGTGCGCGAGGCGCTGACCAACCACCGCGAACCCCGCTACGTCATTTTCGAGGGCCGTGTGACCGCGGAATCAACCAGCTCCAGTAACTTGGTTGATTAATCAGTATAATAATTATCTAGCTAAGTAAATCGCCTCGGGCCAAACGCTCCGGCAGCGCGTCGCCTTACGTTCATAGACACTTCGGATTTCATGATCGGTATAGGTATTGGGGCAAAACCGCATCGCCATCGCATCCTCGATACCGAACGGTGCGACGATGTCGAGCTTGTCGTCGTCATCAAGCCTGATACCGATCGCACTCGCCGTGCTCTCGTAGCGCGTAAGACTCTCGGCGGATGATGCCAGCGGTGCGTATGGGACGCTGAACTTATCTTCGAACCATAGATGAACGCGGGCCTGGTTGCGGGTTTCGACCGGCACCGCGAGGTTTGTCGCGCGAAATGCTGCGCCGACGCGGCGAATGTATTTGTCCTCGGCATCCCATGACAGATCGCTATCGTCGAAGTAGATAAGATCAATGTCTTTAAGGCCGTAGCCGCAGGGGCGGCCAATCAGAGTGTTCCATAGGCTTTGGTAAACAGCGCCGCTGGCGATCAACCAATCTGGCAATTCCAACGAACGGGCGATTTCGAGTGCCGGCCATAGAACGGTGTCGGCGCGGACGATTTGCTCGAAACGATCACGCTAAGAGGTGTCGCTGGGTGCTTTGCCGACGTGCGTGTTTAAAGGCATCCGTGGAAATCCAGTTGGCGGCGCTAGTTATCACGCCTCTTGGTCGGCTTCCCTTCCTTCTTCTTTTTGGGCGGAAGATTAGCGACAAATTTGACGCTGGTATCGATCCATTTCCTGAGTCTTAGTTCGGTTGCGCAGCCAATCAGGAGCAAACGATGCCTTACGATGAAAACCTCACCTTCCGGATCCGCGAGGTCTTCGCGGCACGCGACGCCCCGACGGGTCTCTTCGATCGCCCGCGTGAGCAAACGCCGGGCGCGAACAGCGGCAATGACCAACACAATGCCCGCCAGCGCAAGCATGGTTAGACGCATCACGTTCGGTGGCAGTGAAACAGCACTTCAAGAACTTGCGCGGACGGGGGGATCGGCGAGTTCAGCGCCGATCGCGAGTACGATCAAACCTGCCAGGAGGACGGCAACGACATAGCCCTGGAGCAACGGGTTGTAACGCAGGGCGCCGAACGCAAATACCAACGGGACCATCCAAATAGGCACCATCGTGATGATGTAACCGATAGGAAGGTCGGGGTTAATGGCTGAGCCAAATGCACACCAGCAAAAATGCGGTGTCGCCCGTCACTACGGGCCACGCCATCCATGGTCGGTAGTGTCCAGAGAAGTTGGTAGCGAGTGAGACGACTCCAAGAAGCAGATAGGCGCCGATTGTCGCGCTGGCAAACGACAATTGACGGACTACGAATGGCTGATCGGTCGCCACGTCCGGCAGCACGGCGAAGATGAAAACGGCACCGAGCGCGATCGCAACGAGAATCCGAAGCAAGGCAACGGTACGCTCAGCGCTTATTTCCGCCGCGATGAAGAGTTCGCGCGGCTGCAATGACGAACTGATCTCGGACATCTTTGAATCCTTGGGATTGATACCTGGAAATTAGATCTGAGCTGATTCCTGCGCGGATCAATAGGGCATTTCAGGATCTTGAGTTGAGGCTGCTCCGATGTTGCACCGTACTTCAACAGCCTGCTTCTGGGTGGTTTGATCGGCTTTGGCGACGGGTTAAAGCGCTGCCTCGTGCTGAAACCTATCGCGCGGCGATCAACTCGCGCACGCGCTCGGGCGTTATGGGGAGCTTGGTGATTCCACCCGGCATCTGCAGCGCATCGTCGACCGCCGAGGCGATTGCGCCGCCGGCGGCATTGATGCCGGCTTCGCCAGCACCCTTGGCGCCGAGCGGATTGATCGGGCTGGGCGCATCTTCAAAAATCAGCGCTTCAACCAGCGGTATTTCTGTCGCGGTGGGGATTAGATAATCGACGAAGCTAGCGGCCAGCGGCTGACCGGTGTCGTCGTAGACGAACGCTTCCATCAAGGCACCACCGATGCCCTGGGCCGCGCCGCCGGAGATTTGGCCCTCGACCAGCAGCGGATTGATCGCGCGGCCGATGTCGTAGGCAACGATATAGCGTTCAACGGTGACTCCGCCGGTATCTGGGTCGATGCGGACTACCGCTGTATGCATGCCGTAGGGATAATTCATGTGGGTGGTTTTGAACCATCCTTCGGCGGTGAGGCCCATGTCTTCGTCATCGGATAGGGGCGAGAACGGGCCGCGGGCGGTCGCGATTTCCGCCAGGGTTACTTCGCCACCGCTTCCCCGCTTGAGGCGTGCGCTTCCGTCGATGATTTCGAGCTCATCGGCATTTACCTGCAGCAGTTTGGCCGCTGTCGCGAGCGCCTTTTCCTTGATCCGGGTCGCGGCGATGTGGGTGGCCGATCCCGTCATGACCGTGATGCGCGAGGCGAACGCACCCATCCCATATTCGATCAGATTGGTTTGCCCATGACGCACGCGCACGCGCTCGACCGGGACGCCAAGGGTATCGGCGCAGATTTGCGCGATGACCGTTTCGACGCCCTGGCCGACCGAGGCGACGCCAGTTACGATCTCGACATTACCGCTTGCGTTGACGGATATTCGTACGCCATCGAACGGTCCGAAACCGCTCTTCTCAACGAAGAAACCAAAGCCGATCCCGACCATCTCACCGGCGCTGCGGCGCTTTGCGACGTCGGTCCGCAAATCACTCAGGCCAATTCGTGATGCTGTCTGGTCGAGCAGAGCGGCGTAGTCGCCGGAGTCGTAGACCAGCGGCGTACCCATTGCGTCGATATCGCGGGTGTAGGGCATCTCGTCTTTGCTGACAAAGTTGATGCGCCGGACCTCGAGCGGATCGAGGCCATAGTCGTCGGCGATACGGTCGATCAGGCGCTCGCGAACGAAGCTGCCCTCGAAACGGCCGGGCGCGCGGTAGGTGCCGCACGGTGTCTTGTTGGTGAGTCGCACATGACCGTTAACCCGGTAAGCCGGTATCCGATAGGGCCCCGGCAGCATGGCCGCGGCCAGGTCATGAACGGTGACGCCGTGGGTGCGGATGTAGCCGCCCTGGCCGGCCCAATATTGAACGTCGAGACCGAGAATGAAGCCGCGCGCGTCGACCGCGGCGCGGATCCGGGATTTCTGATCGCGCGAGTGATTGGTGGCGATTAGGCTCTCGCGGCGGTCTTCGATCCACTTGATCGGCCGGCCGAGGCGCATGGCTGCGACACTGGCCAGCACGTCTTCGGGATAGACTTCGCCGCGTACACCGAACCCACCACCAACATGACCCTCGAACAAATGGATTGCATTGAGCGGCAGGTTGAGCATGGTGCTGAGCTGGATGCGATTTTGGTGAGGCACTTTGGCGGCGCCATAGAACTCGAGGATACCGATCGCGGCGTTCCAGCGCACGATCGCGCCGCGTGTCTCAAGCGGCACGCCGGACTGCGGCGCGATTGCGAAATCAAGTTCGATCACCCGATCACATTCTGCAAACGCGGCGTCGAGATCACCATATTCCTTATGAATAATGGTCGCCTCAGCGATTCGGCCGGGTTCGAATTCGCCGGGTTCGGCGCGGGCATCGAGATAGGGCTCGAGCGGCTCGATCTCGACTTCGACCAGCTCTTCAGCATCTTCGGCAAGGTAGGGGTCACGGGCGAACACGACCGCGACAGGTTCGCCAACGTAGCGGACATAATCGTCGGCTAGAATCGGTTGGCGGAAGGGTTCGAGATCGTCGACACGCATCATGCGGAAAGTAATCGGCGGAATCTCAGCGACGTCTTGGTGGGTCCAGGCGGCGACAACGCCATCGAGCGCCTGCGCCTTGCTGGTATCGATCTTTAGCAGTCGCCCGCGTGCGACCGCTGAACGCACCACTCGCATGTGCAGTTGATCGACAAACGAGATGTCGGCCGCGAAGCGGCCATCTCCGGTTAGCAGCGGTTTGTCTTCAAGCCGCAGGGTGTTTTGACCAACATACTTGCCCGGCTTGAACGCCGTCGCACTGTCGCGCCAGCTCGCGGTTGGGGCGGGTTTGTTGGGGGACGGCGGGTCTTGCGAACTCACGACGGCGTGGCTTGGGCGCGCGGCTCAACCCCCTCACCCCAGCCCTCTCCCGCGAGGGGAGAGGGAGCTAGGGGCGGGCGCAGCAAAAGCCCTCTCCCCTCGCGGGAGAGGGCTGGGTGAGGGGGGCGGTTGCTGGTCATCGAGCGTTTCAAGAAGCTAGGACTTGGCGTCGTCGAGCGCCGATCGCATCGCCGTAATAATGTTCTGGTAGCCGGTGCAGCGGCACAGGTTGGAGGAGAGCACGTGCCGCAGTTCCGTATCGTCGATATCCGGTCGGCTCTCGAGGATGGCTGTTCCCAGCATCAGGAAGCCCGGTGTGCAATAGCCGCACTGCAAGGCATGATGCTCGTGAAACGCCTGTTGCAGCAGATTGAGATCGTCGCCATTGGCGAGACCCTCAACCGTCCGGATGGCGGTGCCCTCGGTCTGGATCGCAAACATCAGGCACGAGCGCACCGGTTTGTCGTCGACCAGCACCGTACAGGCGCCGCAGACCCCATGCTCACAGCCGAGATGCGTGCCGGTAAGGCTGCAATCCATACGCAGGGCATCGGCCAGGGTTCGGCGCGGCTCAACCTCTACCGCGTGCGCCGCGCCGTTTACGTTAAGAGTGATGGCAACTTTGTTGGACATTGTTTGCGTTTGTTTCTACTGGCGATCATTGCATCGATTGGGCGTCGCGAATCAATTCGCGAAGCCGCTGCGGTGTGATCGGCATTTCGAAGATTTCGACGCCAAGCGGCTGCAGCGCATCGACGACCGCATTGATAACCGCGGCTGGCGCGCCGATCGTGCCGCCCTCGCCCAAACCTTTGGCGCCGGTGATCGTCGCATCGCTGATGGTTTCGAGATGAACGATCTCGATATCGGGGATCTCCATCGCCGTCGGGACAAGATAGTCAGCTAACGACGTCGTCAGGATATTGCCGGCATCGTCATAGATGATCTCTTCATACAGGGCGTTGCCGATCCCCTGCGCAATGCCGCCGCGAACCTGGCCATCGGCGATCATTGGATTAATCAGGCGACCCGCATCCTCGACGGTCAAGTAACGTTTAATCTGCACCTGGCCGGTTGACGGATCGACTTCGACGATGGCGACGTGACAGGCATTGGCAAACGCGCCGGCCGGGTCGTAGCTCGCGCGCGCCGACATCTTTTCGTAAGCATTGCCGGTGAACTGGTGACTTTGGTGATAGGCAAGGCGAGCGATCTCGGCAATCCCGACGTCCGCGTCTTTGCCCCGCGCGGCCGCCCGCCCGGCTGACAGAACGACATCGCGCGGATTTGCTTGCAGCAGATGCGCCGCCAACGTAGAAATTTGCTCGGCGAGCTTGGCCGCGGCGAGTTTGGTGGCGCCGCCCGAGATGACGATCGAGCGGCTGGCGAAGGTGCCCCAGCCATAGGGCGTGCGATCGGTGTCGCCATGCACGATTGTAATTTTTCTGACATCGACACCGGTTTCATCGGCGATGATCTGCGACAACGACGTTGCTAGGCCCTGGCCGTGCGGCGAGGCGCCGATGCGCGCTTCGATGCCGCCGGACGGATCCATGGTGATGTCGACCATCTCGTAGCCCGGGGTGATTTCCATCGAACGGGTCGAGAAGGTGGGAGTGCCGTAACCCGTGCGTTCGTTGAAGGTGGAGAAGCCGATGCCGATGTAGCGGCCATCAGCGCGTGCCTCTTGTTGGCTTCCCCGGAAGCTGGGAAGGTCGATCGTTTCGAGCGCCTTTTCAAGCGCTTCACGATAAGACCCGTGATCGTAACGGGTGCCGGTAACCGAGGTGTAGGGAAAGTCTTCGATCAGGTTGCGCCGCCGAATTTCCGCCGGCTCAATGCCGAAGCGCCGCGCCGCGGTGTCCATCAACCGTTCGATGGCGAAGGTAATAACCGGACGCGAAACCCCGCGGTACGGCGCCATCGGGCAGGTGTGGGTGGCGATGCCACGGGAGCGAACGCCGTATTCTCGAAAATCGTAGGGTCCTGGCAGTTCGCCCATCGCCATTAGCGGTTCGACGCCGCAGGTGACCGGGTAGGTGGAATAGGCGCCGACGTTGCAACGTAAGTCGGCATCCAGCGCCAATAATCTAGCGTTGTCGTCAAACGCGGCTTTGAGCGTGTAGCGCTGATCGCGGCTGTGATACGACGCCATCAGGTTCTCGTGGCGGTCCTCGATCCAAATAACATCGCCGCGTATGTGCCGAGCCAGCCAGACCGCGACGACATATTCGGTTGACAATTGCATTTTCTGGCCGAAGCCGCCGCCGACATCGGGGGCGACGACGCGAATGAGCGCTTCATCGATGCCAAGTGCGTCGGCGACGCCAGTGCGGACCTGGTGTGGTGTCTGAACCGATGCATGCAAGGTGACCCGGCCGGTTCGCCGGTCAAACGATGCGTGCCCGCCGCGCGCTTCAAGCGGCATCGCGCTCTGGCGGCCCGACTCGATCCCGATCTCGAAGGTTTCTGCGGCGTTTGCGAAAGCATCATTGAGGCCCTCGGTGCGCATCTTTGCGTCGACCAGCGTGTTATCC